>CABVAS010000101.1 GCA_902496375.1 uncultured Collinsella sp. | reverse complement strand
CGATCTATAGATTTCGGTGGGTGTCTGACCGTCAGTTGCGGTATCGGCGCCATCCGTGGACTGGGCATCGGTAACGTCGGTGGTATCGGCACCATCGGTGGTATCGGTACCATCAGAACTTTCACCATTCTCGGAATCAGTCGTCTCCTTCTTGGGAACGGTGATCGTCACACGCGCCACGCCCGAGGTCTTGGTATCGTAACGAACCTTTTCACCGTTCTTGGTAACGGTGACATCGGAAGGCTTGGACGTGGTGATCTCGATTGAGGACTCGGGCGTGTACTCCTGCTCAAAGGGGCCAGTCGCTTGGGCGCCATAGACCGACTTGCCGTCGACCTTGACCTCAATCCACGCGGTCTTTCCCTTGGCAACGGAGACTTTGACCTTCGTGACCTCGTTCTCTTCCTTCTTGGCCGTCGTCTTGGTAGCGTCCGAGTCAGTCGACTCATCCGTCGCCTCATCGGTGTCTTCGTCCTCGTCGACCGTTTCGGTCTTCTTAGAAGACTTCTTGGTCGTCGTCTTGGTAGCAGTGGGCGTCTCGGGCGTGGTCTCGGGCGCCGAAGATGCGCAGCCGCGCAGAAGCACCACGATGAGCACAATCAACAACAGCGCAACGGCACCGATGCCGGCGTAGACGATACGCGGATCGAGCCCGTTGTTTTGAGGAGTACGTGATCCGCCGCGTCCACGACCGGAACTGCTGCGGCCGCCTCCCTGAGGCATACGACCACGATTGCTATCGGAACGGCCGCGATAGCCACCCTGGCCCTGAAGGCTGCGCTGACCCGAGCGGGGCGCAAGTTCACCGCGGCCTTGATAGCCACGCTGGCCCGAACGCGGAGCCGAAGAGCGCTGGCCATACGGCTGTGATTGAGAGCGAAGACGCGGCGTCACCTGCGTGGCATCGGCATCCGCATAGCCACCGCGAGAGCGTCCGGTGGAGGCACCACGGTAACCGCGATCGGAATAGCCGCCGTCGCCGTAGCCGGCACGAGGGTCACGAGCCACGCCGCGGGCAGCGGGAAGTGCACGGTCCTCGGGCATCGGCGTACTGCGGAACCGGTCACGCTGCGAACGAATCTCCTCGCCCGAACCCGTCTCGGTAATATAACCGGCCTGCTGAGGACGCTGTCCATAACGCGTCGAACGACCGCCCTGAACCATCAGGAAGCGCCCGTTATCGACCGAGGAACGCGAATTGACGTAGCCAGCGGCGTCCTGAAAACGACCGCCCTGCTGCGACGTCTCGCGCTCATATGCCATCAGATCGTCAAAGTAGGCATTGACGACCTCGCGCGGATTGAGGCCCAAAAAGCGAGCATAGCTCGAAATCATGCCCTGCGCATAGCCGCGCGGCGGCATCGAAGCAAAGTTACCGGTCTCGAAAAACTCGATGATCTGCGGCCTGATTTTGATGGTGTTGGCGACTTGCTGAATGGAAAGGCCCATTCGGCGACGCTGCTCGAGCAGCATGTCACCAAAGCGTGCAGCCATCAGAATCCTCCAAACTCACGATCTTCACGTGCCATCTCGGCGTCGACAGATTCCAGCGCGGCAAGCCCCTCCTCGTCCAGCAGGACCTCGCGCGGCTTGGAACCGTCGGGCGGACCGACGACACCCTTTTCTTCCAGCATGTCCATAATACGCCCGGCGCGCGCATAGCCAACCTTCAGACGACGTTGCAGACCAGATGTGGAGCCAAGCTGCGATTCCACCACAATATGGGCGGCTTCCCAAATGAGAGGATCATCGTCTTGCGGCTCGGCGACTCCGGTGCGGACAATGCCGCCGCCACCCGCCATGGACATGGAAGCGGGCGCCACGGCAGACAGGATCTCCTCGTGGTAGTCGGGCTCGCTCTGCGACTTGACGAACTCGACAATCTCGTTGATTTCGTCATCCGAGACAAAGCAGCCCTGGATACGGCGAGGCTTGCCCCAGTCGACCTTTGAGAACAGCATGTCGCCCAAACCAGTGAGCTTTTCGGCGCCCATCTGATCAATGATGACGCGCGAGTCGATACCCGTGGCGACGTTAAAGGCGATGCGGTTGGTGATGTTAGCCTTGATAAGGCCCGTCACCACGTTAGAGCTCGGGCGCTGCGTGGCCACGATAAGGTGGATACCGGCGGCACGGCCCAGCTGAGCAATACGCACGATCGAGGCCTCGACATCCTTACCGGCGACCATCATCAGGTCCGAGAGCTCGTCGATGATGATGACCAGGTAGGGCATCTTTTGCGGCGGGTTATCGTAATGCTCAAACTCGCCGGCGGCCTGCTTTTCGTTGTAGGTCGAGATCTTACGCACGTTGAGACGCTCGAAGACCTTCAGGCGACGCTCCATCTCGGACACGGCCCATTGCAGAGCGCTCGCGGCCTGCTTGGGCTCGGTCACTACAGGCACGTAAAGATGCGGCAGACCGTTATAGCCCGCAAGCTCGACGCGCTTGGGGTCGACCATGATCAGGCGAACGTCCTCGGGAAGGGCGCGCATGAGCAAGGTCGTGATGATGGAGTTGATCATGACCGACTTACCGGAACCCGTGGTACCGGCGATCAGCAGGTGGGGCATCTTGGCAAGGTCGGCGACGACCGGCGTACCCTCGGCATCTCGACCGATGGCGAGCTCGAGCGGACCGCCCTTCACATAGGGAAGCACGTCGCCCAGGTTGACGTTCTGGCGCTTGCGATTGGGGATCTCGATACCCACAAGCGAGGTGCCGGGGATCGGGGCAAAGATACGCACGGACTGGGCAGCAAGCGATAGCGCGATATCGTCCTCGAGGCTCGAAATCTTGCTCACGCGCTCGCCCTCGCCAGGTTGCAGCTTAAAGGTCGTCACCGTGGGGCCGGCGATCCAGCCGACCACGCGGGCACTACGACCAAACTCCAGCAAGGTGGACTGAAGCGACTCGGCAGTCTGTTCCAGCTCCTTGTCAGAAGACGCGGAGGAAGCCGACTGCGGGTTGGCATGCAGAATCTCAAGTGGCGGAAGTTTGAGGCCGTCCTCTTCTTCGCCCTCGTTATCTGCGGCGCCGCCGTCCGCTCCCCCATCGCTAGCCGCAGCCGATTCGACAGCACTCAAGGCAGGCGCATCGGCAACCTTGGGATGCTTCAAGAAGTCGGGGATCTGAGGTGCTGCCGAGACAGGATTCACGGCAAACGGCGGCTCGGACTCGTCGATCTTATCGGGGTCGTCTTCCATCGAAAGCTGACCGGTTACCTGGTCGCGCTTTGCATGGCGACGCGGCAGCAAAGTTGTCTTTGCGGTCTCAATCGGAGCCTCGTCGTCCTCGTCATCGCCCTCGGTGAGCTCAATCTCGCTCTCGGACCAAGACGGGTCGGGCTCACTCGAATTGAGTTTGGGCGCAGCCTTGCCCTTCTTGGCATGGCGGCGCGGCAACAGCGTCGTCTTAGCGCGCTCAGCTTCCACGGCATCGGACACGTCGACAAACGGGTCCTCGTCCTCGTCGTCATCGTCCAAAACCGGGTCCACATCGTTGCCCATGACCGTGGTCACGGCAGCATCGGAGCCCTTTTGACGAAGAATGCTCAGGTGAGGACGGGCAACGCCGGGCACCGACAGGGCCTCATCGTCACCCCACGGACTCGCGTTAACATCGGCACGACGGCGCTCGGCAAAATCAGCCGCACGGTCGCGAGCAGAGCGCAAAACGCCGCCCACCGAAAAGCCGATGATGACCAGGCCCACGACGACAAGGCCCAACAGGACCACCATCGCGATAGGCTTACCCAGGGCATTCTGCAGCGCACTCGCAATAAACGCACCAATGTAGCCACCCGAGGCGGACAGATTTTGCGGCGTGAACATAAGGTCGCACGAGTCGCTCGTACCTGGCACCATCAACGAAAGAATGGAGACGACGGCGATAAAGACCACGGCGCCGCCCGCAACAGAGCGCGCGTTGAGCGGCGAGTCCTCGCCTAAAAAGAGCGTGGCGGCAAACAGCAAAATGACGATCGGCAGCACGTAGGCGCCCAGGCCAAAGCCCAGGTGGTAAAAACCGGCAACAGCAGCCGTCACGGGCGCTGTTGCCGGAGAAATCACGGCAATAAAGGACGCAATCGCCAAGACGGCAATGACCACGCCGGCGATATCGCGGTTGGCCGAGGGCTCGACCAAGGGCTCAAAATCATCGAAGTCCGCCTCGTGGCCCTTATTGGCACGCAGATGGGAACCGGCACCCTTAGCAGATGCCGGTTGGTTGTTGGCCTTATTGCCTTTGGCGTTTTGTGCAGATCCGCGCGCCAAACTAAACCTCCATGACGACCGGGATGATCATCGGGCGAGTGCGCGTACGGCTCCAGATAAAGTTGGAGAGCGAGTCGCGCACGGCCTTGCGAATGGCATCGGAACCGCTGCTCGTAAAGCTGAACTTGCCCTTCTCGATCGTCTTCATAATGGACGCGGAGGCATCCTCGGAGAACTGGTCGTCGATGGCAAACGAGACGCCGCGGCCCGAGAACTCGATGGCCTCGATCTTCTTGTGCTTGAGCGAGACGATGGCAACAGCGGTAACCATACCGTCGTTGGCGAGCTTCTGACGATCGCGCAAGACGATGGGGTCGGTATCGCCGATGCGCAGGCCGTCGACGTAAACGACGCCGGACTCGACGGGCGTACCGCGCTTAACGATACCGCCGCGCATCTCGAGCGTGTCGCCGTTATCGAGGATAAAGATGTGATCATCCTTGATGCCCATCTTACGAGCAAGCTGGGCATGGGCACGCAGATGCACGGCCTCGCCGTGAACCGGCATAAAGTAGGTGGGCTTGGCCATGGCCATCAGGAGCTTGAGTTCCTCCTGGCTACCGTGACCGGAGACGTGAACGAGAGCGCGGTTCTTATCCCACACGTCGCAGCCGAGCTTGGCTAGGCTGTTGACAACCTGCTGGACGGCCTTCTCGTTGCCGGGAACGGGAGTTGCCGAGAGGATGACGGTATCGCCCTCGTGGATAGAGAGCGTCTTGTGCTCGCCGTTGGCCATGCGGGACAGGGCCGACAGCGGCTCGCCCTGCGAACCGGTGCACATGACGACGATCTTGTCGTCGGGCAGGTTATCGATATCGAAGGCATCGATGATATCGGCATCGTCGATGTTGAGGTAGCCCAGCTCACGCGCCACGCGGGTGTTCGTGAGCATGGAGCGACCGGTCACAACGACCTTACGGCCGCACTTACGGGCGGCATCGCAGATCTGCTGCAGGCGATGAATGTGGCTCGAGAACGACGCGACGAACACGCGACCCGGGGCGTTCTTGATGGCGTGCAGCAGGTTGGGACCAACCTCGGCCTCGGACTTAGTAAAGCCGGGAACCGTGGCGTTGGTGGAGTCGGACAGCAGCAGGTCGATGCCCTGCTTGGCAAAGCGGCTGATAGCGGCATAGTCGGGCGTGACACCATCGATGGGCGTCTGGTCGAGCTTAAAGTCGCCGGTGTGCATAACGGTGCCCTGATTGGTGCGAATGAACACACCCAGAGCGCCGGGGATGGAGTGCGTCATCGAGAAGAAGTCGAGCGAGATGCCGCCAAGGTTGACATGGCTGCCGCCCTTAACCTCGCGGAACCTGGGCGCGCGGATGCGGAACTCAGAAAGCTTGCCCTCGATAAAGCCAAGCGTCAGCTTGCTCGAGAAGATGGGCACCTTATTGTTGAGGTCCTGCAGCAGGTACGGAAGCGAACCGGTGTGGTCCTCGTGGCCGTGGGTGACGACGATACCGCGGAGCTTCTCCTCGTTCTCCAGAACATAGGTGTAGTCGGGAAGCACCAGATCGATACCAGGCTGGGAGTCATCCGGGAACATGAGACCGGCGTCGACGAGCACCATGTCGTCGCCGCACTCGAAGACCGTCATGTTCTTGCCGATGCCGTCAAGGCCGCCGAGCGGAATGATCTTCAAGGGAGATGATTTTTTAGCTGCCATAGGTTAGTGTGGTTTCCTTTCTTCGAAACGGGTCTGGAACAACCGACGGGGCGCTTCTGGCAAACCGACCGCCGGGAACGTACAACAATGCATCGCAGAGTCGATGCAATAACCACAGTATGATACCCATTTGCACAACAACAGACCACCCATGCATCAAAGCCCCATCTGAACCGGTCTATCCCGCCGGTCTGGGGCCATCGGGGGCCGGGGCGGGTTAAGTTTGCTGCTCTACAGTCCTGCGCAAGACGGAAAGCACATTAAGTGCT
>CABVAS010000100.1 GCA_902496375.1 uncultured Collinsella sp. | reverse complement strand
TTGTAGGCACCGCCGCGCAGCATCGTGGCGCCGGCGGCCTTTACGCGGCGTGCGATGCGAATGAGGTTCTCGCCCTCGACGGAGCAGGGGCCGGCGATGACTTGGAACTGGTCGCCGCCGATCTTGACGCCGTGGCCGCAGTCGATGACGGAGTCCTCGGGGTGGAACTTGCGGTTGGCACGCTTAAAAGGCTCGGAGACGCGCTGCACGCGCTCGACGACATCCATGGACTCGAGCAGGAACGGGTCGATCTTGGTCGTATCGCCCACCAGGCCGATGACGGTCTCGTTCTCGCCGCGCGAGACATCGGTCTTCAGGCCTTTTTTCTCAATCCAGCTTACGATATGGCCGACGGCCTCGTCGCTGGCGCTTTGCTTTAGAATTGCAATCATGGTGTGCCTCTCACCTCGATGGATAACCCTTGCAAAAACGGCCCGCATCGCGAGCCGTGTATATATGGTGCATGAGAGTTTATACTATCTGACTCGCTTTTGCCTTCTAAAGTGGGCCGTTGCGCCGCGTCTTCCTCGGAATTGCAAAGCTTTTTCTTTTATTTTGATAGCCCATGACGCACTTGGGTATAATGCCAGTCGTTCGCCCTATTAGCTCAGGGGATTAGAGCGTCTGCCTCCGGAGCAGAAGGCCGTTGGTTCGAATCCAACATGGGGCACCATCGAACGTAAGACCGTCCGAACCTCGCATGGTCCGGGCGGTTTTTCTTATACCGACGCGACGTGATGGGACGTGTTATGGCAGCAACGGATATCGAGCGCGGACTCTCGACCGCTGAGGTCGAGGAGCGCATCGCCGCCGGCAAGATCAACCGCAACATGGAGCTTAAGACCAAGTCGGTCAAAGAGCTCATCATCGAGAACCTTTGCACGCTGTTCAATTTGATCAACGTGATCCTGGCGTTCCTGGTCATTTTGACCGGTTCGTTTAAGAACCTGACGTTCCTGTTCGTGGTGTTCCTCAATACCGCTATTGGCGTCATTCAATCCATGCGGTCCAAGAAGATGGTCGATAAGCTCACGCTGCTGACCTCTAAGAAGGCCATCGCGGTGCGCGACGGTGCCGAGGTGGAGCTCGACCTGGACCAGATCGTGCTCGACGACATCATCCGCCTGGGGCGCGGCGACCAGATTCCCGCTGACGCCGTGGTGGTTTCCGGCGAGGCGCTCGTGAACGAGAGCCTGCTGACGGGCGAGAGCGACCTTATTAAGAAGCAGCCCGGTTCCGAGCTCATGAGCGGCAGCTTTATCGACTCGGGCCTGCTGCGCGCCCGCGTGATCCATGTCGGCGCCGACAACTACGTGGCCAAATTTAATAACGAGGCCAAGTACTTCAAAAAGGTCAATTCCGAGATCATGAACGCGCTGAACGCCATCGTGCGCTTTGCGAGCATCATCATGATCCCGCTCGGTTTGGCGTTGTTTGCCTCGAGTGTGAGCGAGCTGTGGGATGCCGCGGGTACCCCGGGTGATAGCGCGCTTTCGTGGTGCTTCTCCGAGCTGTTGGCTGGTCATGTGCCTTCGTCGGCGCTGCTGTCCACGGTGGGTGCCCTGCTGGGCATGATCCCGCAAGGCCTGGTGCTGCTGACCTCGTCGGTGCTCGCCATCGCCACGGTGCGCCTGGCCCGCCGCAAGGTGCTGGCACAGCAGCTCTACTGCATCGAGACGCTCGCTCGCGTCGACGTGCTGTGCCTGGACAAGACGGGCACCATCACGTCGGGCCGCATGGAGGTCGAGGGTACCTATCCGCTACCGGTTGAGGGCGTGAGCCTAGGCGCCGGCTCGGATGAGGCAGCCGTTCCCGTCGATACCACGGTGCTCGATTTTGCGCTGGCTAACGTCGCGCGTGCGACTTCGGCCGATGCCAACGAGACCTGCCAGGCGCTGCTCAACTATTACGCCGATCGCCCGGTCGAGGTGTCTGAGCCGCTGTCGGTCATTCCGTTCTCGTCCTCCAAAAAGTGGAGCGGCGCGTCGTTTGCGCAGGGCTCCTATGTGATGGGCGCCGCGCAGTTTGTGCTCTCTGATCGTGTGTTTTCGCAGGTCGAGAATCGTGTCGCCGAGCTTGCGGATACCTGCCGCGTGCTCGTGGTGGCCCGTGTTGACGGCTTTACGCCCGATGGCGATATGGTGGGCGAGGCCGAGCCCGTGGGCTTTGTGACCATCCGCGACGAGATTCGTACCTCGGCGGCCGAGACCATCGGCTACTTTAACGAGCAGGGCGTGACCCTCAACGTGATCAGCGGCGACGACCCGCGTACGGTGTCGTCGATCGCGCGCGTGGTGGGCGTGCCGGGGGCGGACGCTTATGTGGACGCCACGACGCTCGATACGCCGGCCAAGCTCGATGCCGCAGTGGACCGCTACCATGTCTTTGGTCGTGTGACCCCGCAGCAGAAGCGCGAGCTCGTGCAGGCGCTCAAGCGCCGCGAGCACACCGTGGCTATGACGGGCGACGGCGTCAACGACGTGCTGGCGCTCAAGGAGGCCGACTGCTCCGTCGCCATGGCGGCCGGCTCCGATGCCGCGCGCAACGTGGCCGAGATCGTGCTCGTCGACAACGACTTTGCCTCGATGCCCGCCGTGGTGGCCGAGGGCCGTCGCTCCATCAACAACCTGCAGCGTTCGGCCTCACTGTTCCTGACCAAGACGCTGTTCTCGATGGGCCTGGCGGCGCTGTGCATCGCGCTGCCGCCGTACCCCTTCGAGCCCATCCAGATGACGCTCATCAACTTCTTCTGCATCGGCGCGCCGGGCTTTGTGTTGGGCCTGGAGCCCAACAATGCTCGCGTGAAGGGTGCGTTTTTGACTAACGTACTCAAGCGTGCACTGCCGGCGTCGATTGCGGTCATTTTGGCTGCGGCGCTCGATATCTTTGTGGCGCGCGTGTTTGGCTTTAGCCAGCTCACGCTGTCTACGATGTGCCTGCTTACGTCGTGCGCGGCGAGCGTCAGCCTGATCTGGCGCATCTCGCAGCCGCTCACACCCTTACGAGTGGTGCTTTTTGTGTTTGTGGTCGCCGGCATCTTGGTGGGCGTTATCGGATTCCCGGAGCTGCTGTCTATTGCCAACCTGTCGATGGGCCAGATGGTTATCTTGGCTGTCATCGTGGTCTTTACCTGCTCGGTGTTCTTTAAGCTCGCCACGATGATGGATTCGCTCAAGCCGCGTCGTCGTCATGCCGCAACTGGTTTTGGCCGCGGCGTGCGCGTCCGCCTGGGTCGCGGTGGCGGCAAGGTGAGCTCGACGGGTTCGACGGCCGAGCGTTTTGCCAAGCGCTTCGCCGCCGACATGGCGCAGCGCCGCGAAGATCGCACCGTTCGCGAGGCCGAGGCCCGCGCGCTCGAGGGCGTGACCCAGGCCCAGCCCAAGAAAAAGAGGAGTGCCGGAGCCAAGCGCTCTCGCGTGACCAAGTCCGCCCAAGGCATCAAAGTCTCGATGCCAAGCAAAAAGAAGAAGTAACTACGCGCTCTGCCGATGTTGAATTGGTGCCTTGCTCCTGTGGGGCCGTGGCGATGTTATGCTCTAACCTCGATTGTTTGAATTGCTTCGAAAAGAGGATGCCGTGATCTGCCCGCATTGCCTTAAGACTATCGAGGACGGCGCCTCGTTCTGCCCCTACTGCAACGCCTATGTGGGTCCGGGCGATGGCCCCGAGCACACTGAGTTCGTGTTCTGTGAGGGCTGCGGTGCCCGTCTTTCTCCGCATGATCGTACGTGCCCCAAATGCGGACGCCCCGCTCCGGGTATCCTCTCCGAGGACGCGGCCGCATCCGACCTGGCAGCGGGCCGCACGGCGGGCTTTCCGCGCCTAACGCAAGAGCAGATCGATACCGAGGTGCCGCATGCGCCGACCTCTGCCGCTGCGGTGCTTTCGGACGCCGCTGACCCCAATGAGACCTGCGTGCTGCCGGCTTTCGATAAGGATTTCGGTATCCCCAAGGTCGATATTCCCACGCCCGTTTCCCTGCATGACGATGCTCAAAAAGCCAAGCGCAAGGTGCATTCCGACGAGGACGCCTATCACAAGCACAAGCGTCATATCCCCAAGCCGCTCATCGTCATCGCGGTCCTTGCCGTCGTTTGCGGCGGTGCCTATTGGTTCGTGACGACCGATCCCATGGGTGTCATGCCTGGCTTCTACGACCAGTTTGGCCAAGCTGCACAAACCACCTTCCCCACGCGCCAAAAAGGCGAGGCGACTGAGGACGATACCAAGCAAGACGATTCTGCCGAGGTGGTCCAGGAAGAAACCGTGCTCACCGATGATCAGCTCTATACCAGGCTCGACGGTCTGTATCAGACCATCGTGTCCTACGGTAACGAGGACCAGATCGGCGAGGTCATCGATTCCTTTAACAACGGCTATCTCCGAACGCCGCTGTCCACCCGTCAGGAGCTGTCGCAGAGTGCCTACGCCCTGCGTGACCAGATTAAAAAGACGCAAGATGAGCTTAACAACCTTAAGTATCAGGACGATACGGTCTATGCGGATGACATCGCCCACTTAAAGCAGCTTGCCGAGTGGATGTACGAGCGTGTCGACGTGATCTGTCAGAGCTGGGACATCTCGCTGGCCATTCCCGATGGTGAGTCGATGAGTTCCCACCAAAGCGATATCCTGGCGCCCATCGCGCAGGGCGGCAACAGCGCGCTTAATCAGTACGACGCCAACGTGGGCTCCTGGAAGCCGCAGCAGCGTTCCTAAAATTAGTTCGCCATAGTCGGCATAACCTACGTGCGCAATTGATGTAAGCGCATGCTTATTGCTACAATTCGTACAAATATGCTTTAAACGCACGAGGAAGGAACCACATGTTTGGTTTTAAGAAAGAGCTCTACACGCCCGAGTATCAGCTTGCCGGCGACGAGTGCGCCGTTATCGAGACGTCGAAGGGTACCATCAAGGTCAAGTTTGACGGTGAGGGCGCTCCCATTCATGTCGCGAACTTCTGCGAGCTTTCCACGATGGGTTTCTATGATGGCCTTAAGTTCCATCGCTATGTGCCCGGCTTTGTCATTCAGGGCGGCGACCCCAATACCCGCGATATGTCCGGCGCCGACGTCGCTGCCGGTCTTGAGGGCCCTGACGGCATGCCCGGTACCGGTGGTCCCGGCTACTGCATCAAGGGCGAGTTTGCCACCAATCCGCGCAACAGCCATGTCGATGGTGCCCTTGCCATGGCACGCTCCATGGACCCTGATTCCGCGGGTTCGCAGTTCTACTTCTGCCTGGGTGCCCAGCATAACCTCGATTCCGGTTACACCGTCTTTGGTACCACGGTCGAGGGTCTCGATGTGATTTCGCAGCTGCGTGCCGGCGACGAGATCGTCCATGTCGAGATCGTTCACGAGTAAAGGGGATTTCCTTGAATAGCCAGCTGATCCAACAGGGCCGTGCCGCTTACCGCGCGGGTGATTTTTCCGCTGCAGCCCAGATGCTTGGGGCGGCAAAAACTCCCGATGAGATTATGGGCGAGGCCGATCACCTTCGTGGCAACGCCTTGATGCACCTGGGCATGTATGCCGAGGCCGCCGAGGCCTACGCCGCCGCCCTCAACGACGGTACCTATGGCAAGCGCGGCGCGCTGCTCACCAACCGCGGCAAGGCACTCGCCGCCGTGGGCGACTACACGACGGCCGCCCAGGCGTTCTCTGCTGCTACGCAGGATGCTTCCTATGCCACGCCGTTCAAGGCCTATCTGGGCCTGGGTAACGCGCTGTTCCAGTCGGGCGACTATGCCAACGCGGGTACTGCCTTCCGTCAGGCTGCCATCGACGGCGCCAATCCGGCTCCTGCCGCCGCACTGGGCGAGCTTGGTCGTTGCTTCATTAAGCTCGGCCGTCCGGCGGATGCCGTGGAGACCTACCGCACGGCTATCGACTTTGCCGGCCCCCGCGACGACACGCGTGCGCTCAACGCCGGCATGGGTCAGGCACTTTCTGCCGCCGGCCGCCCCTCCGACGCACTCGACGCCTTTAACGCCGCTACTGCCGATGGCATCTACCAGCTCACCTCCGAGCAGGCCGATGAGCTTGCCCGCGTGCACGATTCGCTTGCCGCGCTGTCTGCCCAGACGGCTATGGCCACGGCACCGGCGCCCGCGATGGACGCCCCTGCCGTCGATCCGCTCGATCCTACGGGCGCGACCGGTCAGTTCATGCCCGATCCCTCGGACACCGGCTTCTTTACGCTGTCCGAGTCCGAGATGGTCCAGCAGG
>CABVAS010000099.1 GCA_902496375.1 uncultured Collinsella sp. | reverse complement strand
CGAGGCCGAGCGCAAAATGGATTCTAAAAAACACCTTGCCAAATAGGAGCGTCAGGACGAAAGAACCCCCGCCGCACGCAGTGCGCAGCGGGGGTTCTTTCATGTCCGAGGACGTCCGCGAAGGTTAGCCCTCAGATCCTGCGGTGGGAGACCTAGGCCTCGTTGTACACCGTCTTGAGCTTCAGCAGGTGCTGATAGCGGTCCATAGCGGCCTGCTCATTCTCCTTGAAGAGCTCCTCGGCGCGCTCGGGGAAGGAACGCGTCAGCGAAGCGTAACGGGCCTCGTTCATCAGGAACTCCTGATAACCGCCCGCGGGCTCCTTGGAATCGAGCGAGAACTTCTTGCCGGCAGCAGCCTCGGGGTTGAAGCGGAAGAGGTTCCAGTAACCGCACTCGACAGCCTTCTTCATCTCGGCCTGGCAGTTCTGCATGCCACCCTTCTTGATGGAGTGCATCTCGCAGGGGCTGTAGCCGATGATGAGGGACGGACCGTCGTAGGCCTCGGCCTCGTGGATGGCCTTGAGGGTCTGAGCCGGGTTGGCGCCCATGGCGACCTGCGCCACGTAGACGTAGCCGTAGCTCATGGCAATCTCGGCCAGGGACTTCTTCTTGGTCACCTTACCGGCAGCGGCGAACTGAGCGACCTGGCCCAGGTTCGAGGCCTTGGAGGCCTGACCGCCGGTGTTGGAGTAGACCTCGGTGTCGAAGACGAAGACGTTGACGTTGTGGCCGGAAGCCAGGACGTGGTCCAGGCCACCGAAGCCGATGTCGTAGGCCCAGCCGTCGCCACCGAAGATCCAGAAGGACTTCTTGGTGAGGTAAGCCTTGTCGGCGAGGATCGCCTTGGAAGCGTCGCAGCCGCACTTCTCGAGCTCGGCAACGTAGGCAGCAGCAGCGGTCTTGGAGGCCTCGGCGTCGTTGACGGAGTCGATCCAAGCCTGGCCGGCGGCCTTGAGCTCATCGGACGGACCATCGGCAGCGATGATGTCCTGGGTAGCGGCGATCAGCTTCTTCTGGACGGCCTCATAACCGACGGCCATGCCCAGACCGTGCTCGGCATTGTCCTCGAACAGGGAGTTGTTCCACGCCGGGCCGTGACCGTCCTTGTCCTTGCAGTAAGGAGCGGTGGCAGCGGGGTTGCCCCAAATGGAGGAGCAGCCGGTGGCGTTGGAGATGAACATGCGGTCGCCGGCAACCTGGGTCACCAGACGTGCATAGGCGGTCTCGGCGCAGCCGGCGCAGGAGCCCGAGAACTCCAGGTAGGGCTGCTTAAACTGGCTGCCCTTGACGTTGGCCGCGATGAGCTCCTTCTTCTCGGAGACGTTCTCGACCATGTAGTCCCAAACGGGCTGCTGGTCCATCTCCTGCTCGGTGGGAACCATCTCGAGGGCGCCCTTGGGGCAGACCTTGACGCAGTTGGTGCAACCCATGCAGTCGAGCGGGGACACAGCCATGGTGAACTTCATGCCCTTGGCCTTGGGGCCCATGGCGTCGAGCGTGCGGGTAGCCTCGGGCGCGGCAGCAGCCTCGTCCTCGGTCATCGCGAACGGACGGATGGTGGCATGCGGGCACACGTAGGCGCACTGGTTGCACTGGATGCACTTGGTCTCGTCCCAGTGGGGAACGACCACGGCGACGCCGCGCTTCTCGTATGCGGAGGCGCCCAGCTCAAACTGGCCGTCGGCGCAATCGACGAAGGCGGAAACAGGCAGGCTGTCGCCGTCCATGCGATCGATGGGCTCGAGCAGGTTCTTGACCTGCTGGGCGATAGCGGACTTGGTCTCCTCGGAGAGCTCGACGGGAGCGGCATCCTCGGCGGTAGCCCAGTCGGCCGGAACCTCGAACTTACGGAAGGCGGTAGCGCCGGCATCGATGGCCTTGTGGTTGGCGTCGACGATAGCCTGGCCCTTCTTCATGTAGGACTTGGTAGCCGCGTCCTTCATGTACTGCAGGGCGTCCTCGGCGGGCAGGACCTTGGCCAGCGCGAAGAAGGCGGACTGGAGCACCGTGTTGGTGCGCTTGCCCATGCCGACCTTGGCGGCCAGGTCGATAGCGTCAATCAGGTAAACGTTGACGTTGTTGTTCGCGATGTAGCGCTTGGCCACGGCGGGCATGTGCTCGGCGAACTCCTCGTCGCTCCACTGGCAGTTGACCAGGAAGGTGCCGCCCGGCTTGACGTCGCGGACCATCTTGAAGCCCTTAACGATGTAGCTGGGGTTATGGCAGGCGACAAAGTCGGCCTTGGTCACGTAGTACGGCGAACGGATCGGGGAATCACCAAAGCGCAGGTGCGAGACGGTGACACCGCCGGTCTTCTTGGAGTCGTACTGGAAGTAGGCCTGGACGTACTTGTCGGTGTGGTCGCCGATGATCTTAATCGAGTTCTTGTTGGCGCCGACGGTACCGTCGCCACCCAGACCCCAGAACTTGCACTCGATGGTGCCGGGGGCTGCGGTGTTGGGCGCATCCTCGGCCTCGGGCAGGCTCAGGTTGGTCACGTCGTCGACGATGCCGATGGTGAACTCGCGCTTGGGCTCGTCCTTCTTGAGCTCCTCGAAGACAGCGAACGCGGACGCGGGAGGCGTGTCCTTGCTGCCCAGACCGTAACGGCCGCCGACGACCTTGATACCCGTCTTGCCGGCCTCGTAGAGAGCGGAGACGACGTCCTGGTAGAGCGGCTCGCCGATGGAACCCGGCTCCTTGGTACGGTCCATGACGGCGATCTTCTGGACGGTCTCGGGGAGAACGTCGACGAAGTGCTTGATGGAGAACGGACGGAACAGACGAACCTTGACCAGGCCGACCTTCTCGCCGTGAGCGTTGAGGTAGTCGATGACTTCCTCAAGCACGTCGCAGAAGGAGCCCATGCACACGACAACGCGATCGGCATCGGGAGCGCCGTAGTAGTTGAACAGGCCGTAATCGGTGCCGAGCTTCTCGTTGATCTTCTTCATGTAGCCCTCGACGACGGCGGGAAGCTCGTCGTAGACCTTGTTGCAGGCCTCACGGTTCTGGAAGAAGATATCGCCGTTCTCGTGGCTGCCGCGGGTGTGCGGGTGCTCAGGGTTGAGCGCGTGATCGCGGAAAGCCTGGACGGCGTCCATGTCGCACATCTCGGCCAGATCCTTGTAGTCCCACATGGCGACCTTCTGGATCTCGTGGCTGGTGCGGAAGCCGTCGAAGAAGTTAAGGAACGGGGTCTTGCCCTCGATGGCGGCAAGGTGAGCCACCGGCGAGAGGTCCATGACCTCCTGGACGTTGCCCTCGGCGAGCATGGCGAAGCCGGTCTGACGACAAGCCATGACGTCGGAGTGATCGCCAAAAATGTTCAGGGCGTGGGAAGCGACGCAACGCGCGGAGACGTGGAAGACGCCCGGGAGCTGCTCGCCCGCGATCTTGTACATGTTCGGAATCATCAGGAGCAGACCCTGAGAAGCCGTGTAGGTGGTGGTCAGAGCACCGGCACCCAGCGAACCGTGAACGGTACCGGCTGCACCTGCCTCGGACTCCATCTCGACGACCTTGACCGGGGTGCCGAAGATGTTCTTGCGACCCTGGGCCGCCCACTGGTCGACATGGTCGGCCATCGGGCTGGACGGCGTAATGGGATAGATTCCCGCTACCTCGGTGTACGCATACGAAACATATGCGGCCGCCTCGTTGCCGTCCATAGACTTAAACTTACGCGCCATATACCCCTCTCCTCTCATATAGGTATACAGGCCCCGGCGATCGCCGGGATGTTGGCGTGATGGGATTTACGCTGTTGCTTCCAATCATCTGGCAGGCAGGCTCAGCAGCAGGTACATGGCGTGGAGAGAAGACATGCCGAGGCGAGGGGCAGCTGATGCGCCCTACAGGCCCGACCGCCCGTCTTGCACATGACCGAGCGCCGCAAAGGCCGCATGCCGGATGCTCCCGGGCACGCCCCGGCGATGGGAAGCGCCCGCAACGGAAATCCGCATGCGGGTTTATTGTACCCCGCCGTCAAGTGTAATTTCGGCAAATATAGGCGTGCGGTAAAGGTTTACCTTGGGTGACTGCCAAGGGCCAAAATGGCCTCTCCATCCCCAGGCGACCGGCTCTGGCGCGCCGAGGAGTGTCCCCAAGTGCCGGCAGAAAAGAAACGTCCCTATCTGCCGGCTAGAGGGCACCGAAGAGGATGGCGTAGGTAGTGGATTCGCCGAGCTTGAGCTCGTCGCCGGGATTGAGTTGGGCGGAACGGCCGGGCTCGACCTGAATGCAGACGCGCGTGGCCCCGTTTACCACCACGGTTCCGTTGGTGGACGACAAGTCCTCGACGTGCCAGATATTTTGAGCATCGCACCAGATATGGGCATGGCGGGCCGAGACATCGTCGCCGACGTCGGTAATATCGCCCTCACCAGTGGCCAGCGCGCCAATCTCAACACCCTGCTCACTCGGCTGAATCCAGCGCGGGGCGCTCACGACAAAACTGTTTTGTACGCGCAGCAAGCCCAAGGGGTGCGCCGGGGCGGGCTCGCGTTCGCCCGCGGTCATCGACATGCCAAGCGAACGCGGCGTGGATGTTCCTCCGCCACAGGTCGCGTGCGCGTAGTCGATGGCATAGTTCACCGAGGACCGCACATCCGCCGAACAACCGACAGCGACAAACAGCACCAGCACGGCCTCGGCGCGCTCGGCGGGCATGAGTTCCGCCGCCTGGGACAGGCGATCGAGCGCGTTGCGATAGAGATTCGTGTCCTGGTGGCACTCTTCGAGCGCGCGTACCATCGGTTCACCTGCAGGACCGCACACCATATTGATCACAGCCGTGGAGTCCATGGGATTTCGCTGGCGCAGGGCCAGTTGCGACATAATGCGCGCAGCCGAGGTACCGTATTCGGCAAAGTAGCGCTGCTGAAGCGTGCCGACCGGCGCGCGAACGATAAAGCGGGAAACCCAAGAGCGATCGGCGGCTCGGCTCTGCGGGCTGCGGCCGTCGGCGAGCGGACGGGACGAAAGCACCAGGCCGCACAGCTCGATATGGCTCAGATGCGCCGCGCGCTTAAAGATGTCAAACATGGCCCCGCATGGGGTGAGCTCAACTTGAGATGCCATGACCTAGGCCTCCTTGGTCGTAGAAATAGAATCGGACGATACTTCGACAGGTCCGCCAAAAGTACGGGCAGCTGCGGCTCCACCGGCAAGCGGAGTCGCCATCTGGGCTTTTGTGCGTCGCGGTGCCGAAACGGGAAGTTCAAAGGCAAAGCCCATCGCAAGCAAAAACCACGTAAGCGTATAGGTTGCAACCAGAGCGGCAACAAGGCCGCCCATCACGGCGCGTTGAGAAAATACGCTACATGCAGCCACAACCAGCACCGGAACCTCGCAGGCAGAAAGCGCAAGCACACCCTGCAGGAAGCCCGAGCGCCGATCGCGCGCAAGTGCCCCCGCGGCAACGCCGGCTATGCCTGGCAGCGCCAACGCCAGTGCGGCAATAATACCCGGTAGCGACCCAGACCACACGAGCGATCCCAAAGTCGCCGTCACGCGAGCGCCCGACGCCAGCAGCGCGGCCGAAACCACGACCACAGCCCAAACCACGCCACAGACGACCGTCGCGCCGACCATCAGCGCGCGACGAACCGCGCGGCCAGACGCATCCATGGGGCACGGCGTGAGCGGCTCGCCGCGGAGCGAACGACCGACATTTTGCGCATAGTGGTCACAAAACGCCGAGAGCGCCGCCTCGACCGCCGCCGGCTCGGGACGATCTTTTTGATAGCTGGACAGACAGGCCATCACCACGTCGAACAGCTGGGCATCGACAAACGCCAGCGCATCGCGTAGCTCTTCGGAATCCGGCTCAAGCCCTAGCTGCTGGGCCTGCTCGGCCGCGGCGAGCGCCACATCGGGCTCACGACGAAGCGGCTGAGTCAAATCACAACCGGGCGCATGGGCACCAATGGGATAGTCGGGCCGCGTGTCCATCTTAAGACGGTAGGGGCTCGCGATGTCGCGCGTCCTTTTGCGCGAACCCGAGGCGCCCGAAGTGCTCGGCGCGGCTTCGTATGGCGCGACGCCGGCAATGAGCTCGTAAACCGTGCTTGCCGCGGCATAGACGTCGATCGCCGGCGACATACGCAAAGCGCGTAGGTCGGGAATATCGTCGGTGAGCATCTCGGGCGGGGCATAGGCAACCGTCGCGCGACGCAGCGTGGCATAGCGCTCCGTAAACGACGCCTTGCCGCCGGTACCGGCCACGGCCGACGCAGGCTC
>CABVAS010000098.1 GCA_902496375.1 uncultured Collinsella sp. | reverse complement strand
ATTAATCTTGGCTCAAGAATCGCTTAATCTATAACCTGCACTATAGAGTTCGAACAAGGGGCGGGGCGGCGCCGCGCAACGCAGGCCGCCGAACGCAACGCTCGCGCCCATCGAACGAAAGGACAGGTCATGGACGACCTCGAAAAAGTTGAAACCATCCGCACCAAGTGCAACGTGAGCTACACCGATGCCAAAGCCGCGCTCGACGCCGCCGACGGCAACGTTTTGGACGCCATCATTTGGCTCGAGTCGCAAGGCAAGACCCAGACCACGTCGGCGCACGCCGCCACCGAGTCCGCGCCGGTCGACGAACCCTCGGCCGAGATGGTCGCCGCGCAGGCCGCCTACGAGAAGTCGAGCGAAAAGACCGACTTCTCCAAGAAGATGGACAGCGTGTGGGAGTACCTCAAAAAGCTCTTCCGCCTGAGCCTGGACACCAAGTTTATCGCCACGCGCCGCGATGCAATCATCCTCAACATCCCCATCCTGATCCCCATCATCGCCCTGTTTGCCTGGGGCGCCACGATATGGCTGATGCTGATCGGCCTGTTCTTTGGCATGCGTTACCGCATCGATAGCGACGGCGACGTGCCCGGCAGCATCAACAACCTTATGGATCACGCCGCCGACGCCGCGGACGACATCAAGCAAAATCTCAACGACGACAAGTAATCGCAGACGGGGGGCACATATGGCACGGATCCTGATCGTAGAGGACGAGGAGAAAATCGCCCGCTTTGTGACGCTCGAGCTGGAGCACGAGGGCTACCGGGTGGAACATGCCGCCGACGGCCGCACCGCCGTGGACCTGGCACTGGAGCGCGACTACGACTTGATTCTGCTCGATGTACTGCTGCCGCAGCTCAACGGCATGGAGGTCCTGCGGCGCGTACGCAAGCACAAGGATGTGCCGGTGATCATGGTCACCGCGCGCGATGCCGTGATGGACAAGGTGGCCGGGCTCGATGCCGGCGCCGACGATTACCTGACCAAGCCGTTTGCGATTGAGGAGCTGTTCGCACGGATCCGCGTGGCGTTGAAGCGCTCGGAGGCCGTGCGGGCGGCTTCGGGCGTTGGCGGCATCGGGACGGGCGCGGCAGGCGGCACGGGTGTCGGCGCCACCGCGATACCCCCGGTCAGCGACTCGGCCCAGGCTTCCGCCTCGCCCTCCCCCGCTACGCTCACCGTTGGCTCGGTTGTGCTCGATCCCGACCGCCGCGAAGTCACGGTCGGAGGCTCGCCCATCGCGCTCACGGCCCGCGAGTTCGACGTTCTCGCCCTGCTTATGGCGCATGCCGAAACCGTGCTCACGCGCGAGCGCATCGCGCACGAGGCGCTGGGCTACGAATACGTGGGCGACACCAACAACGTCGACGTGCACATTGCGCACCTGCGCGCCAAGATCGAAGACGCCGGCGGCGCCCGCATCATCCAAACCGTGCGCGGGGTGGGCTATGTCTGCCGTGCGTAACGCCGAGACCAAGCGCGTCACCTCCATCGCCCGCGCCATCAACTGGAGCTATATGTGGCGCCGCCTGATGAGCTACGTCTGGCTCGATCTGTTGCTGTTGGTTATTGCGGTGGCGATCCTCGTCTATGGATACAACCAGACGCTGCCCGACGGCGCGTTTACCGCAGGATGGATCCCCGGCGCCACCGTTCACGGCATGTCGCTGACGCCCGCGCGCGGCTGGGACCTGACAACGCTCACCTATACCGTCGAGCTTGCGCGTACCACCAAGACCTTCCCCCTCGCGCAGGACCTCGTCGCGCTGTGGCCTCTCTACCTTGTCGTTGTAGGTTGGCAGGTCATCAGCGTGCTCAACATGCTCGGCGGCGCCCGACGCGTACGCCGCACCATGGCACCGCTCAACGATCTGGCCCTGCGCGTGGACGAGCTCGGCCGTATGCAGCTCTCCGGCGGCAAGATGGAAACACTGGAGCAGGCAATCGAGCGCGCAAGCGTCGACTCGCCGAGCGTCACCACCGGTGACGCCGACCTGGCAAGCATCGAGGTCGCACTCAACCGCCTGCTGCGTCAGATGCAAGAGGCCAAGCTGCAGCAGATGCGCTTTGTCAACGACGCGAGCCACGAGCTGCGCACGCCCATCGCGGTGATTCAGGGCTACGTGAACATGCTCGACCGCTGGGGTAAGGACGACCCGGACGTGCTGGCGGAATCCATCGCGTCCCTTAAAGCCGAAAGCGAGCACATGCAAGAGCTTGTGGAGCAGCTGCTGTTTTTGGCGCGCGGCGATGCCGGGCGCACGGTCCTGCGGCGCGCGCATACCAACTTGGCTGCACTGGTCAGCGAGGTATGCGAAGAATCGCAGATGATCGATACCGAGCACACGTATCGGCTGGCTTCTGACGCTGCGCTTGCCAGCGACCCGCGCTGCGACGCGCCCGTCGACGTGGCGCTCGTGAAGCAGGCTCTGCGCGTGATCGTGCAAAACGCCGCCAAGTACTCGGATGCGGGAACGACCGTCACATTTGGCATAACGCCGGATGCGGGCGCGGGCACGATCGACATAAGTGTTGAGGACGAGGGCATCGGCATGAACCAGGAATCCGCAGCTCACGCGTTCGAGCGGTTCTACCGTGCCGACAACGCGCGCGATGCCGGCGCACAGGGTTCGGGTCTGGGGCTTGCGATCGCCAAGTGGATCGTCGACAGCCACGGCGGCGTCATCGGTGTGACCTCGGTCGAAGGGGTCGGCAGCCGCTTTACGATTCGCCTGCCACGATAGGAAGCCCCTCGGCATAAATAAAGGGATAGGGCCACGCGGCCCTATCCCTTTTTGCCAGCTATGGCAGCTTGTGCGCTACTCGCGGCACAGGTGCACGGCGAAACCGGCGAACTCGCGCTTAAAGTACACGAGCTTGGTACCACCGTCGGGCAGCAGCGCGCGCGACTTTTCGTTGACCTCGAGCCCGCGCTCGGCAAACCACTTCTCAGCTGCATCGATGTCGTTAACGGCAAAGCCGATGTGGCCCTTGGTGCCACGACCGTTCTGCTTCATGATCTCGACCAGCGAATCGTTGAAGTACGAAACCGGGGTCTCGATGACGGGCAGGCCCATCATCGTCGAGAACAGCTCCGCGATCTCCAGGGCGTCTGCCGGGTCGGTGGCGTTAATGCCCACATGGGCAACGCGCATACCAAAGAGCTCTACCGGGTTGGCGTTCTGCTCACTCATGCAGTCAGCGCCTACTGAGCCATGACGTCGAGAACGGCCTTCTCGGCGGCAACGCGGTTCATGCCGGTCATGAAGGGCACGCCACTCACGTACGGGCAGGTGAGGCCCTCGGGGGCAACGGTGGTGGCGATCAGCAGGTCAGCGCCCTCGTCGCAGTAATCCTTGGCCTCGGAGATGGCGCACTGCACGATCTCGTACTTGTCGGCATAACCGTTGGCGTCGAGCAGGGTAGCGACCTTCTGGGCAACGAGCGTGGAAGTAGCAGCGCCAGCACCGCAAGCCAAAACGATCTTCTTCATAGGTAATGTCTCCCTTCATGGTTTACTTTAGGTAAGTGTACCGCAGCGAGCGATGGCACTCGGCCTCGATGAGCTTTTATGCCAGTTTGCTTGCGCGCTGCGTATAATACATCTAGTACGTGTTGTCATACCGCTCGCTTTATGAGCGACTAAGGACCCTAATATGCCCGATTCCCGCACCCTCTGGACCGCCGTCGTTATCATCTGCATCGCCGTGTCGGTGTTCTTTAGCGTCAAAAAACGCACCACGTTTAAACGCCTGCAGCAATTGATGGCCGCCAAGCAGTGGGACGAGTTCGATCGTTTGCTCGACGGCAAACTCACCAGCATGCTGTACCCGCGCTACAACCGCGACTACCTGCGTCTGAACTCCTATCTGCTGCGCGAGGACCACGAGCGTGCCAGCGAGATGTTCGACCTGCTGCTGGGGCTCAACCTCCCCAAGATGCAGCGCGTCGACCTGGTGATCAAAGCCTTTAACTACTACGTTGGCCAGGAGGACCGCAAAAAGTCCAAGGAGCTTCTGCACGAGATCAAGGGCTTTGAGGGCGGTCAGGCCGAGGCGGTCGCACACGAATGCCAGCTGATGTATGACACGATGATCCTCAAGCGCCACAACGACATTCCCGAGCTGGAGCGCATGCTCGAGGATGTCGGCGACGACCCGGTCAAGCGCTGCCGCTTGGAGTACCTGCTGGCCCTGCAGTACCAGAACAAGGGCGACGAAGCCAAGTTCCAGGAGTTCCTGGAGAAGTCGGGCCAACACTCGATGGCCGTCAACGCGTAACGGACGGCTTGTGCTAGACTTCTAGTCTCACGGGGGCGTGGCGGAATTGGCATACGCAGGAGACTTAAAATCTCTCGCCGCAAGGATTGTGGGTTCGAGTCCCACCGCCCCTACCATGTGATTGCTTGCGAGCCCGTGTTCCCCAGGGATGCGGGCTCGCTTCTTTTAGATGCCGGTGGGACTCGAACCCGCGAGGGGGCGAGCGTTAAGCGGACGCGCAGCGGCCGAAGCCGGTGCGTATTTGCGCAGCAAATGCGCGGACGTCCCACCGCCCCTACCATATGGAGCTTTCGAGCCCGTGTCCCCAAGGAATGCGGGCTCGTTTCTTTTAAACGCCGATACAAATGGCGAGTTGCGGTGGAATAGTTCCTGTTTTGGCAGTTTACCAGCCCATTTAGGAACTATTCCACCGCAACTTAGGTTGGTGTTCCCACATTTTCCAATGGAAAAACGTGGCTGTCTCCCACATTTTCCGATGGAAAAACGTGGTTGTCTCCCACATTTTCCGATGGAAACTCCCAAATGGCCTTATACTAGCCGAGAGGGTTGGGAGGCAATATGCAGCGACAGCTTATGAGTGAACTTATCGCTTGGAAATCAAGGGCGAATCGCAAACCTCTCTTGCTTAAGGGAGCCCGCCAGACAGGAAAGACTTGGCTTCTTAACGAATTCGCAAGCCAGCAGTATCGAAACGTCATTCGTTTTGACTTTATGCTCGAGCCGAGCACACGCTCGCTGTTCGATGGGAACCTCGACCCCAAGCGCATCATCTCCCAGATAGAACTCCTACGTGGCCAAACCGTAACGCCGGAAGACACGCTCATCATCTTCGACGAGATCCAAGAAGCGCCACGCGGGATCACCTCGCTCAAGTACTTCAACGAGCTTGCGCCCGAATACCACATCGTAGCAGCCGGTTCCTATATGGGCCTCGCGCTCCGACGCGAAAACGAGTCATTTCCCGTCGGCAAAATCGACCAGCTCACCATGCGTCCCATGGGGTTTGCTGAGTTCGTTCGTGCCGTCGACGGCAACCCGCTCGCCGACGCCATCCTTGCCGCAGACATGAACCTTCTAGCAAACGTTACCGAAAAGCTCGAGCACTTGCTCAAGGAATACCTTGTTGTCGGCGGTATGCCCGAAGTTGTCTCCACTTTCGCCGAGACACGCGATTTCATCGAAGCCCGAAGGCTTCAGCAGCAAATCATCGAGGCTTACGAATCCGATTTTGGCAAACATGCACCCGCCCGCATCGTCGAGCGCATGAGGTTGGTTTGGAAATCCCTTCCCGGCCAGCTTGCAAAGGAGAACAAGAAGTTTGTCTATGGCGCCCTTCGTCCCGGAGCGCGCGCACGCGATTTCGAGGAAAGCCTCCAGTGGCTCACGGACTACGGAATCGTTCATAAGGTGCCACGTGTTTCCGCTCTAAAGGCGCCGCTCTCGAGCTACGAAGACCTCTCGGGCTTCAAACTGTTCTGTATCGACACCGGCATCCTCGGAGCGCTCTCCGGTCTCTCTCCGGCCATCGTTCTTAACGGATCTGCTGTTTTTACCGAATTCAAAGGTTCGCTGACCGAACAATACGTCGCACAGGAGCTTTTGCTCCAGGACAAAACTCCCGCGTATTGGTCCTCTACCTCTGGCAATGCCGAAACCGACTTTGCCATCGACCATGCGGGAACCGTGCTTCCGCTTGAGGTCAAGGCGGCAGAGAACCTTAAAGCGAAGAGTCTAAAAATAGCCTGCGAAAAATTCAAGCTCGAGCGTTGCGTGAGGAGCTCCCTGGCGGCATATAGAGACGAGGGCATGCTCGTCAATATTCCGCTTTGGGAGATTGGGCAAATCGACAAGCTGGCATAGGCGCTGTGGGGACGCCCCGCAAGGACTGTCCCGGGGTGCCGGCACAGACGATATGAGCAGGACATAAAAACATTGAGAGCCCCTGCTGCATGAAAGACCG
>CABVAS010000097.1 GCA_902496375.1 uncultured Collinsella sp. | reverse complement strand
TGTGGACAAATAGCAACCGCCCCGCCGAAATATGCATTCGGCGGGGCGGTTTATGCAATAAAGCGACTGCGGCACGTCGCAGCTCGCTACAACTCGAACCCGAGAACAGGTTACTCGGCGCTCTTGAGGGCGCCGACCATGTCGATCTTGTTGAGCGTTCGGTTGGTGACGAGGTTGACGATAAACGTAAAGACAAAGGAAAGCACTACGGCGAGCACATAACTCAGCGGCTCGACCTCAACGTCAAAGTAGAGCGACGGCATCTGCAGAATGTACGTAAAGCTCTCGGCCAGCAGGCTACCCAGCGGCACGCCCAGCGCGGCGCCAATCGCCGTGAGGATCAACGTCTCCTTGTTGACGTAGTGGTGCACCTCGCCACGGCGGAAGCCCAGCACCTTGATGGTCGCCAGCTCGCGCTCGCGCTCGGAGATGTTGGTGTTGGACAGCGTAAACACCACCACAAACGACAGGCACGCCGCCATAAAGGTCACAAGTACCACGACGGAATTGATGATAGTGAAGTTCGCCTCATAATTTTCCCAATGCTCGGCCGTGCTCGAAATGGTGAGCCAACCGTCGCTCTTAAGCTTCTTGCTAAACGCAATCTGGTCAGAAGATGAGCCCTTAAGCAACGCAAAGATGCCGTTAAGGCGCGCGCTTCGACCGAACGCGCGCTCATAGGTGCTCTGCGTCATGTAAAGCGTGTTGCCCAGATAGTTAAGCGAAATGTCGCTGACCTTGACCTTGGCAACATTGAGCGACGAATCCTGGACGTGTGCCGTATCGCCCGGCTGAATCCCCAGCACCAACTGTGAACTCTTACTCAGATACACGTCTCCGTCACGCAAAGACAGCGGCTCTTTGGACTCATCCTCAAGGCGCACGTAATCGCCCAAGTCACCCGTGCGGTCGTCGGGAATCACGATGAGCTGCACGGTCTCGCTCTTGCCGCCAAACGTAAAGGTAACGTTGTCAGTCATGATCGGCAGCGTCGAAGTTACGGTCACACCGGAATCCTTGACCGCGCTTCGCTCGTCGAGCGCCGCGCACGTCTGCGAAAAATCGTCGGGATTGGCAACCGCCAGCAGGTCATAGCGCGTGATATGCCCGTACTGCTTGGGCGAAAGCGCGACCGACGTATCACGAATGCCCATGCCGCAAATCACAAGCGCCGTGCAGCCGGCGATGCCAAAGATGGTCATAAAGGCGCGCTTTTTATAGCGGAATAGGTTGCGTGCAGCGACCTTGTTCAAAAAGCCCATGCGGCGCCAGATAAAGCCGATGCGCTCGAGCAAGATGCGTGAGCCAGCGCGCGGGGCCTTGGGACGCATAAGCGAGGCCGGGGTCTCGGCCATCTCGTGGCGGCAGGCGATAATCGTGGCGCCCACCACGCCCACGGCAAACAGCGCCACCGACACGAGCGACGACACGATATGGTACGAAAGCAGCATCTGGGGCAGCGAGTACATGTCGTCGAACACCGTAAACAGGAACAGCGGCAGGCCCACAAATCCGATGATGTTGCCGAGCACGCCGCCGATCAGACAAGCCCACAGCGCATAGTCCACGTATTTGGACAGGATGCGCCCGCGCGAATAACCGAGTGCTTTGTACAGGCCAATAAGCGTGCGCTCCTCCTCGACCATACGCGTGGCGGTGGTAAGGCTGATGAGCACGGCGACGATAAAGAAGATGAACGGGAACACCGTGGCGATGGCCTCGATCGAAGAACTGTCGCTGTCGACGCTCGAGTAGCTTGCGATATTGCCGCGGTCCTGGATGTACCAAGTGCATTCGCCCAGGTCAGAGAGCTCGGCGCGGGCATCGGCAAACTGCTGGTCGGCGGCGGCGCGACGCTGGTCCAGGTCGGCCTGCGCTTGCACGCGCTCCTCACTGCCCTCTGCCATGCGGTTGATGTTGCCCTGTTCAATCCCAAAGAGCATATTCGCCTGGCGCTCAGCCGCATCTAAGCTTGCCGGCGTGTCGACTGTCAGCTCCTGAGCGCGCGCCTTCTCACGCTCCTCGCGGATCTTCTCGATATTGTCCTTGACCTTGTTGATCTTTGCCGCGTAGGCATCCGAATAGGAGTTGAGGCTCTTGGCTCCCTCGACGATCACGTGGACCGCGGAGTAGGAAGAAGATGTCGCGGCGTCCTCGCTCACATAGAACTTATAGTCCGCCGCCGAAGCAGCGCGAAAGGCGTTGACTGTCGAGTCGGAGCTCACATCAGTGGGATCGAGGACCTCGGCCGTAATGGTGTAATCGCCCGCGGCAAACTGATCCTTGGCGCTTTGGTTCGACGAGCTCGCGTCATTGGCGGCAAAACTCACCGTATCGCCGAGCTTTTTGCCCGAAGCCTTCAGGAACTTCGAAGTCACCGCGACCTCATCGGCGCTCTCGGGCAAATCGCCGTTCACGAGCACTGGCTGATCGATGTTCTCCTTGGAGAGACTTTGCACGACCACGCGCTCGCGCGTTGTGCCCACGGCGGTGTAGGCGGTCTCGGTGTAGATGCCCTCGACCGTTTCGACGCCATCGACCTCTTGGATCGCAGCAAGATCGTCATCGGTCAGACCATAGGTCGACTGCACGTTAATGTCATAAACATTCTGCTGGTCAAAGTAAGCGTCGACCGAATCGCACAGATCCTCGCAACCCGCCTTGAGGCCGCACATCACGCTCACGCCGAGCGCAGTGATCACGACGATGGACAAGAAGCGTTTGAGGCTGCCGCGAATCGTGCGGTAGACACCACGGCGAAACACCGTCGGCACCATGTCGTTTGAGCTTTGGGCAGTGCGGTAGGTCGTAAAATCCTGCTCGCGCTCCGTGTTCCGCGCGTCGCGGCGTTGGCTGTTTTGGCGGTCCTGATCCATGGGCGCTACCACTCGATCGTCTCGATAGGCACGGGATTTTGCTGGACCGTCTCGCTCTCCACGCGACCGCTCTTAAAGCGAATCAGGCGATCGGCCATGGGCGCGAGCGCGGAGTTGTGCGTGATGATGATGACCGTAATGCCCTGCTTGCGGCAGGTATCCTGCAGCAGCTGCAAGATCTGCTTGCCGGTTTTATAGTCGAGCGCGCCCGTGGGCTCGTCGCACAGAAGCAGCTTGGGGTTCTTTGCCAGTGCGCGGGCAATGGACACGCGCTGCTGCTCGCCGCCCGAAAGCTGCGCGGGGAAGTTGGCGAGGCGCTCGCCCAGGCCAACCTGGCAAAGCGTTTGCTCGGCATCGAGCGAATCGGGGCAGATTTGCGCCGCGAGTTCGACGTTCTCAAGCGCCGTCAGGTTAGGGACCAGATTGTAGAACTGGAAGACAAAGCCGACGTCGGCGCGGCGGTATTCCACGAGCTGCGCCTCGTTAGCGGAGCTCACATCGCGCCCGTCCACCGTTACGGTGCCGGAGGTTACCGTGTCCATACCGCCCAGGATGTTGAGCGCCGTGGTCTTGCCGGCACCCGAAGCGCCCAGGATAATGGCGAGCTCACCGCGCTCGACCGTAAAACTCGCGCCGTCGAGCGCGTGAATGCGGGCATCGCCCTCGCCGTACGCCTTGATGACGTCTTTGAATTCGATATAAGCCATCGATTAATTCCCATCTGGTCGGATAACTCTTTAGTATTACCCATTTCACGCCGACCAAAAAGGGACAGGTTCATTTTGGCAGGTTTTATATGGGGAAACGGGGAGCGCAGGCAAGCGCCGGGAAGGCAGAGAAATCATCGACGGGGTCAGGCCGACCGCCAAACACAACGCACGCATCTCTATCTGTCAGCAAAATCATTCGAACAGCTGTTCGTTTCTATGATATGATTCCGTTATCTAAGCAGGCCAATACGCAGAAAGGCGGCCAACATGGCGTTCGACTTTAAGAAGGAATGCAAGGAGCTCTACAAACCTGCAAGCAAGCCGAGCATCGTAACTGTCCCGCCTATGAGCTACGTTGCCGTTCGCGGAAAGGGCGACCCAAATACTGAAGGTGGCGAGTATCAAAACGCCCTGCCGCTGCTTTACGGCATCGCCTATACCGTCAAGATGTCGAAGAAAGGCTCAAGGAGTATCAAGGGCTATTTCGACTTTGTGGTACCGCCGCTCGAGGGTTTCTGGTGGCAAGACTCCCCGAGCGGCGACATCGATTATGTACGCAAGGACGATTTCAACTTTATCTCGTGCATTCGCCTGCCCGATTTCGTCACCCGAGATGACTTTGACTGGGCAGTCGCGGAAGCCACGACCAAAAAGAAACTTGACTTTTCTGCCGTCGAGCTGCTTAAAGTTGACGAGGGCCTCTGCGTTCAATGCATGCACACCGGGCCCTACGACAACGAACCGGCGACCGTAGGCGCTATGAATGAATACACGACCGAGCAGGGCTATGTCCCCGACTTCTCAGACACCCGTTTCCATCACGAAATCTATCTCTCCGATCCACGCAAATGTGCACCGGAGAAACTTAAGACTGTGGTTCGTCATCCTATCAAGTGCGCTGAATAGCGTGGAGCGTCATCTCACGCGCTAGGTTTTAAGCCAGCCAACCAGCCGCCTCCTAGGCCGTCCGGTAATTATCTTGACGCGGCCCGTCGCATCTTATAAGTTTGTTTTGCTAAAGCTGGAAAGCCTCTCAACGATGCGCAACTCCAGCTCTTTTTCTATCAAGAGGCTTAAATGAAATACCGGAAGTCGCGGATATCCATCAACGAACAAATAGCACTATTGACAGAATACAGGGGTCTTAAGTGCTCTGATCAAAGCGAACTCGAGCGAGCTTTGGTCGAAGTCGGCCACTACAGACTGTCGGCCTACTGGTTTCCCTACAAAACCAAATGCAAGTCCGGGATTACCATCTTTCGCGAAGGCACAACATTCGAAACCATCATCTACACGTATGAATTTGACCGAGCCCTCCGGCAGTTAATGTTTGATGCGGTCGGCAGAATTGAGATCTACCTCAAAAGCAGAATTGCCTATCTTGCCTCTGAGGAACGCGGGCCTTTCTGTTACCCAGATGTCGCCATAACGAGGCTCAACTCGGCATGTCCATCGCGCTTTGCGCCGCGCTGGGCTACGCAGCCGTCTTTGGCAGCGCCACCAATACGCTGCTCGCACCCATCCTGATTGGCTGCGAAGTCTTCGGTTTCGGTAATCTGCCGGCATTCTTCATCGTCTGCGTCGCGGCTTACCTGTTCAACATGGATAAGTCGATCTATGCCCTGCAGAAGCGGGCGTAGAAAGATGTCCAAGCAAGTGGTCTCAACCGGAAACGGCATCCCACTCTAAGGCTGTATTCCGGGACACGGTTTCCGTTTGGGACGCCATTCGGAAAGCGCATCCCGTTCTTTCACGGCGTCTTGGCTATGCAAAGTGCTCGAACGTTATTCCTCGTACGCGCCCTCGAGCCGAAGCAGCCACTCCTTGCGGTCAAGCCCGCCGGCATATCCGTTAAGCGAGCCGTCGGCGGCAACCACGCGATGGCACGGCACAATGATCGAAATAGGATTCCGCGCGACCGCGGCCCCCACGGCACGGGGAGACACAACAGGTTCTTCGTTTCCCGGTACACGATGTCGAGCCGCAACACGCTGGGCGATCTCACCATACGTAGCGACCTCGCCACGCGGGATAGAAAGCAGCTCAAACCAAACCTCACGCTGAAACGCCGTGCCAATCATATGCAACGGCGGCGTAAACCGAGGCTCCTGCCCCGCAAAATAAGCATTCAGCCAAGCCCAAGAACGCTCAAGCACCGAAGAAGCCGCGCCATTTGCCGGACTCACCGAAGACATCCCACCGGTACCAGAAACCGCATCGGCGCCTTCAACATGTTCGGGATCTTCTTTGAGAAGCGTGGAGCCAAAGTGCTCCTGCCCCTCAAACCAAAGCCCCGTCAAACCGCGGCCATCAGCGGCAAGCAGGATTTCGCCCAAAGGCGAAGCAAACGTCGTCGTGACCACCAGCGGCTCCTTTCAAAACTCCGCAACATAATACCGCGAATTGTGCAGACAACCCCACAGATACGTCTGGGCGGGCTCGCAATTGCTTAAGCGAAGCTGTTTTCCCCAATCAAGCGAAGAAGACGCAGGGCTTCGACGCCAGAGAGGTACCTCTATCAGCTGAGCTCTAATACTTTCCCGAGAAGTGAACGAGTAAAAACGAAGCCCCGGAGCATCCACACCTTTAGCCCAAAAAACCGCAGGATTCACGCTGTGTTAGCGCCGGAATAATTTAGCCAAATATAGTCGGCCGAGATTGACCAATCCCG
>CABVAS010000096.1 GCA_902496375.1 uncultured Collinsella sp. | reverse complement strand
GTGTCGCCCGCCAGCTCATCCCACACATCGGTCAGACTCACCGGCGCCGACAGCTTGCCTTCGCTCTTTGCGATGGCAGCGGTCTTGAACGGCTCGGGCAGCACGCCCACGGCAGACGGAGCGGCAAGCAGCACCGAGAGCACCTCGGTGGGCTCGCTCTTAAACTCAAGCGCCACCTGGCCGGTCAGGCCCGCGCGCTCCAACAGGTAGTTCATGACGTACTCCGGCGTGGTGCCCTTGCCCGTCATATAGACAGTATGGCCCGCCAGATCGCCAAACGAAGTAACGTCCGCGTTACCCGTCACCACGTTCAGCACGCCCAGCGTGTTGATGTCGATGACCTGCACCGCACCCTCAGTCTTGTTGTAGAGTACGCTCGCCACGTTGGCGGGCACCAGGGCGATATCGATATCGTCCTGAATGACCTTGGGCACAATCTCATCGGCGGCAGTATTGATCGCAAAGTCGAACTCATTGTCCGTCTCGCCATCGGCTGCCCGGTCCATAAACTGCACCAGACCAATCGAGGTCGGCCCCTTGAGCGAGGCGACGCGCACCTCGACCGGCTCTGCAGCAGCACCGGCGCCGTCCGTGGCAGCCGAGCCCGCGGCGGACCCGGCACCGGCAGCCCCGCCGCCACAGCCCGCGAGTGCAAGCGACAGCGCACCCGCGGCAAGCGCCGAGGCAAACCCCCGGCGCGACAGCTCAAAATCAAACGCGCGCATCGCTAGCACGTCCCCTCGTTAGGCATCGTCCATGCGTGATGGTCGGTATGCAGCAGATCCTCAGCCAGCGACGAGAGCGGCTCGCCCAAGAACTCGCGGTAGCACGCCTGGACATCGGGATTCTCGTGCGAGAAACGAATGTCCGCAGCGGCATCCAGGCCCCAGAGCACCTGGCCACGCTCGGCTGCCAGCTCGCAGCCGTCGTGGATGGGCTGACCGCCGCCACCGACGCAGCCGCCCGGGCACGCCATAACCTCAACGAAGTCATAGCTCACGCGGCCGTCGCGAATCGCGTCGAGCAGACGGGCAGCGTTGCCCAGCCCGTGTGCCACGGCGACGCGCACCTTGGTGCCATCGATATCGGCCACGGCCTCCTTCCAGCCGTCCAGGCCGCGCACATCGGTAAAGAAGTCGGCGTCGGGGTTCTTGCCCGTCACCAGGTAATAGGCCGAGCGCACGGCGGCCTCCATCACGCCGCCCGTGGCGCCAAAGATCACACCCGCACCCGTGCCAAAGCCCAGCGGCGTATCGAGCGGCTCCTCAACTAGCGTATCCACGCTCACGTGGCTCGCGCGGACCATGCGCACCATCTCGCGCACCGTCAGCGCAACGTCCACATCGGGCGTGCCGCCCTCGCCCACCATGCTCGGCAGCGCGCACTCGGCCTTCTTGGCCGTGCACGGCATCACGGACACCACAAACAGGCGCTCGGGCTCCACGCCCAGCACCTTGGCGTAGTAGGTCTTGGCGATGGCGCCGAACATCTGCTGCGGCGACTTGGACGTGGACAGGCTGTCGACAAACTCGGGGTAACGCGCCTTCACAAAGCGTACCCAGCCCGGGCAGCAGCTCGTGAACATGGGCCAGCTGCGGCTGTCGCCCTCGCCCTTGGCGGCCTCGCCCAGGCGCTCGAGCAGCTCGGAGCCCTCTTCCATAATGGTGAGGTCGGCCGAGAAATCGGTATCGAACACGTACTCAAAGCCAACGCGGCGCAGCGCGCAAGCCAAGCGCTCAACGGTAGCCTCCTCGCGAGATATGCCGAGCTCCTCGCCCCAGGCGCTGCGCACGGCCGGCGCAATCTGCACCAGCACGATCTTGTCGGGATCGGCGAGAGCATCGAACACGGTCTCGGTATCGTCGCGCTCGCGCAGTGCGCCCGTCGGGCAATGCGTTATGCACTGGCCGCACGCGACGCAATCGGTCTTGCCGATCGGCGCGCGCCCGCGGGTACCCACGGCGGTATGCGTGGCGCGGTTGGTCAGGTCCCAAATCCCTAGCCCCTGCACGCTCTCGCACACCTTGATACAGCGCATGCATTTAATGCACTTGTCGTTTTCGCGGATGATGGGAAAATCGAAATCCCAGCCCTCGCCCGCCAAATGCCTTTGATACGGCAGATAAAAAATACCCAGGTCGTTGGCGATGGTCTGCAGGTTGCAGTTACCGCTGCGCACACAGCTCGTGCAGCGTGAATCGTGCTGCGAAAGCAGCAGCTGCACGTTGGTGCGGCGCGCCTCGCGGGCCTTGGGGCTGTTGGTGTGGACCACCATGCCATCGAGCACGTAGTTGTTGCAGGCGGCAACCAGCTGGTCGCAGCCCTCAACCTCGACCACGCACACGCGGCAGCCGCCGATCTCGTTCAGATCGCGCAGGTAGCACAGGGTGGGAATCTGGATGCCGACGGACTTGGCCGCGTCCAGGATCGTGGTGTGCTCGGGCACCACGACCTCGCAATTATCGATAGTGAGCTTGACCATATTGAGTGCTCCGCTTTCGGTGTTATCGCTGACAGTGGGGTTGTTGAGCTCTACCATTCCAGGTTCCTCCCTCCGCGGAACGCGCCAAAACCAAAGTGGTCGCAACGCAGGCAGCGGCTTGCCTCCTGGCGCGCCTCCTCCTCGGTAAGGCCCTGCTCGACCAGATTCCAATCGTGAATACGCTCGCCGGCCTCGCGCTCGCCCAGCTCGCAGCGGCCGCACTCGTGCTTGCCCTTAAACTGAACGGTCGGCAGCTCCACGTCGAGCTTAATCTTGTGGTCGAAGCCCAGGTAGCGGTCGATATTTGCCGAAGCCACGCGGCCAGCGTTGATGGCACGGATGACGGTGGCGGGGCCGGTCTGGCAGTCGCCGCCGCTAAAGAGGCCATCGAAGTTGGGCACGGCACCGTCCGAGTCGGTGACCACGCAGCCCCACTTGCAGGCGATGCCCATGTCCTCAAACGGCTTGGAGTCGATGTCCTGGCCAATGGCAACAAACACGCGCTCGCAGGGGATGACGCGCTCGGGCGTCGCGGCGGCACGCGGGGCCGGACGACCGCGACGGGGCTCGCCGATAATCTGCGGTTGCACGCGCAGGCCGCTCACGCGACCATCTTCGCCCGTCTCGATGGCGAGCGGCGCCGTGAGTTCCAGAACCTCGCAACCCTCGGCCTGGGCGCCGGCGATTTCGGCGTCCTGAGCCGTCATATCGCAGATGCGACGGCGGTAGACGATGCTTACCTTTTCGGCGCCGCAGCGCACGGCAGAGCGCGCCACGTCCATGGCCACGTTGCCGCCGCCGATGACGCACACGCGCTGGCCGCTCAGGTCGGGCAGCTCGTCGTCACCGATGGCGCGCAGCATCTTGACGGCCGACTCCACGCCGGGCGCCTCTTCGCCCGGAAGGCCGAGCTTCTTATCGCTGTGGGCACCGATGGCCAGGTAGACGGCATCGAACTCGTCGCGCAGGCGGGCAAGCTCCTCGCCGTTGACGGAGTGGTCGAGCTCAACGTCGATACCGGCGCTCAAGATCCAGTCGATCTCGGCCTGCAAGCGCTCGCGCGGCAGACGATAGCTGGGGATGCCGTAGCGCAGCATGCCGCCCAGGTGGTGGCGCTGCTCAAAGATGGTCACCTTGTGGCCCATCACGGCCAGGTAGTAGGCACAGGAAAGGCCGGCCGGGCCGCCGCCGATCACGGCGACGCGCTTACCGGTGTTGTCCACTACATGCGGCTTATGGTCGTTGAGGTCACTGTGTTCAACGGCAAAGCGCTTGAGGGCGAGGATGTTCATGGGGTCGTCGACCATGCCGCGGCGGCAGTGCATCTCGCAGGGATGCTCGCACACCAAGCCGCAGACGAGCGGCAGCGGATTGTTCTTGCGGATGACCTTGACGGCATCGGCATAGCGGCCGGCCTCGACGAGCGAAATGTAACCGGGAATGTCGACGTGCGCCGGACAGCCCGAGACGCACGGGACGCGGGCCTCGCGGTCAAAGCCGCAGGAATGCTCGCGGATGTGGTGCTCAAAGTCGTCGCGAAAGCCGCGAATGGCCGTGAGCGCCATGGCGCCGGCCTCGTAGCCGATGGCGCAATCGCTCGAAAGGTAGATGGTGCGGGCCGTGCGCTCAATCAGGTTGAGCGTGGACTCATCGGCGCGCCCTTCGAGCACATCGGCGAGCAGGTCGCTCAGCGCGCTCAGGCCCACGCGACAGGGCGTGCACTTGCCGCAGCTCTGGGTGGAGCACAGGTTGACGAGCGCTGCCGTAAACTCCACGGGACACGGGGCGAGCGAGCTCACCGCCAGACGACGTCCGAGCGCATCATGCAGGTCGTCCATGACGGCCTGAGCGTGGCTGCGTTCCATTACATGCAGTCGAGCCATAAGATCCCCTCTCACATGGCAGCCCGGAGGCGAGGCCGGGCGAAATTGCTACACGCACAACACTGACCTAAAAAGTTGTGAGGTCTCCATACGGTTCGGCAGGCGGTATAAAATGTCACCCTCAGCGGTGAAATAGAACATTACCGCAGATAAATGCCATATTTGATAAAACGCGTTACCAAATTGCAATATTCAATGTGAAAAAGAGCGCCTTACTATTTTTCCTTTTTGATCCGTTTTCCTCCGTCCCCTTCGGATCACATGATCCCTTGGGAACGGAGGAAAACGGATCGTTTTTGGTGCAAAAGGGCCAGGTTTGTTTGCACCAATCTCACTTGCGCTAGATGAAGAGCTCGCATTCCTTCCGCGCGACGCAAACCTTGCTCAGCATCTGGGAAACAGCGGATAGCTTGTTGGGATCAAGCTTACGAGCGCCTCGCGGACATACGGCAATGCAGCGCATGCAGGAGATGCACGCCTCGCCAGCTGCTCGTTTGGGGTCACCCTTGTCGATAGCACAAACGGGGCACGCCGCGGCGCATGCACCGCAGGAGACACAATCCCCTGTTGCCTCGGGTGCCATGCGGTGACCTCCGGCTTGTTTATAAGGACGATTGCCGGGAATAGAGGGCTCGGATGTATCCTCGGCCAACAGCTTTTGCTGAATTTGCTGCGCAAACTCTGCGAGCTGCGCCGCATCCTGCGCATCCGGACGACCGGCAGCAAACTGTCGCGCAATGGAATGTTCTGCAATGGCCGCAACTGCCGCGATCACCCGGAATCCCGCATGCTTCGCAACGTCCTCCAGCTCTACGAGCGTGTCCTCAAACGCGCGGTTTCCGTAGACGCACACCAGAACGGCCCGCGCTCCGTTGCCGTGAACCATGCCCAACCGGTCAGCCACCACAGCCGGGATTCTACCGGCATACGCCGGCACAGAGATTACGGCCACGTCGTCCTCAGTCATCGAGACAGCGCTGAAATCTAGCCCGCTATCGGTCAGATCGACGGTAACGGTATTCTTGTCCAGTGCCCCGGCCACAAGGCCAGACACCTTCTGCGTTCCACCCGTCGGACTAAACACAATTTCGAATACGCTCATCGAGACACCCTCCCCCTACGTCTGGCAACGCGTCAAGCCGTTTTCACATCCAGCCAGAGTGTACGGCACGTGGGATCCCCATTTTGGTGCATCAAGCACCCCAATGCACCAACCCTACGCTGTCTGCCTCTTCGTTTTGTATAAATTACGGTACAGATTGTATATATTTACGGGATACCGCCGTGTTCTCCCGAGGTACCCCATCCCGGCACGTGCAAAAAACGGAGTATTCTGCAACGTGACCGCGCCAGCAATACCCCGAGCGGGCAAACCTTTAGGGCGCTGCGTCATTTTGGGTTCCGACATGGCGAGAATGACGCGCCCCTGCTCCGGAAAACGACGAAATCTGACTCAGAACGCTCGCTAGGGATATCCGAAAGCCACCGTTGGCGACGTCAAATCATATGCAGACAACTCGAACTGCAGAATACTCCAAAAAATGCACGGCGCACCCCATGGGACCCATTGCCGCATGGTAGGAAACAGGCCCACGGCATCCTCTAGACGCATTCCCGAGGAAATCACATTTGAACTAGCGATCGGATACGGCAAACAAAAAGGGCCCCGAGCGTAGTTGCTCGGGGCCCTTGGTTCACCTCGCTCTAGCGGGCGATGCGTGTGTTATTTGCGCTTGCCGCCGCCGTCACCGGGACGACGGGAGCTGCCGCCACGCTTGCCACCACGACTATTGCCATAGCTGCCACGGTTATCGCGACCGCCGGCACGGCCGCCACGGGAGCCGGCCTGGTTGCCGCCACGACCACCACGATAGCCGCCGCGACGCTCTTCGCG
>CABVAS010000095.1 GCA_902496375.1 uncultured Collinsella sp. | reverse complement strand
CGCCGGCACGGCCTACCTCGCCGGCACGGTGCGCACCTATGGCGACAAGACGCACGAGGAAATGCCCGAGCTTATGCGCCGCATCGTGGAGCACACCGCGGCAGCCCTGGGCGCAGAGGCCGAACTTACCGACTACACCATCGCCAACTATAAGGTCGAAAACGACGTCGCCTCGAGCGAGCGTTGTCGTCAGGCCGTGGTCAAGTGCTTGGGCCCCGCGGGCGAAGGCCATTATCGCGGCACGCTTTCGGGCGAGGACTTCTCGGAGTACCTGCGCCGCGTGCCGGGCGTGCTCGCCTTTGTTGGCACGCGCAACCCCCAGATTGGCGCCACGTACGCCCAACATTCTTGCTTCTACAAGATTGACGAGTCGGTACTGGCCAAGGGTTCCATGGTAGCAGCCCAGTATGCCATCGACTTTTTGGCCGAGCCCACTCAAGAGGAGCTCGACGGCCCCGCGATTACCGCGGTTGCCGAGACCAACCCCGACTTGGCCGCCAAGCTGCGCTCTGCCAAGGCCACGGCCGCTGAGGCGCGCGACGCCATGCACGATGCTCGCACCGCCCGCCATGCTGCAATCAAGGGCATCCACGATGCGCGGGCTGCCGCTCGCCACGAGGAAAAGCGCGACGAGTAGCCGTCACGCCCATCCATAACAGCCTGGCTAAAGCAAAGCGGGGGCGGACGTTATCTCAACGTTCGCCCCCGCTTATGTGTCGACCGTTTTTCTAGCGCGTCCTCCGTCACGCCAGGTAAGAGCGAAGGATGGTGAGCCAGCGTGGGGGTTCGAGGTGGATGATATCGTCGGGAACTCCGGCGGGCGCATAGCCGCCAAAGAGCAGACCGGCATCTGCCGGATTGATGAGGCGCACGATCCATACGACGACGACCAGCACGCACAACACGGTGACCGCAATGTCGATACCACGCTTTAGCTTGCTCGATGCCACCTCCTCGCGCACGAACGCGAGCACAAACGCAATCGGCACCACCCAAAACAGCGGATGGTAGGCAAAGGCAGCCGCATAATCGAGGCGCAGCGCCGCCAGCCACGCCCTCGTCATGCCGCATCCCGGACAAGGAATGCCCGTCATCAATCGAAAAATGCAGCCAATATCGAGCAGGTAGAGCGCGAGCCAGGCGACAAAGAGCGCGCCGGTGCAAAAAAGGGCGCGGCGAAGGAGCTCTGCCGTGCCCCTATGTCCCTGGGAGCTGTTCACGCCGCCCTTATTGTTAGGCACGAGCGCCAAGGCGAGTGTTGTAAGCCGTTGCCATGGCATTGGTATTATTGATGACGATGTTCATAGCGAAGATGGGACCAAGGCCGCACAGGAGCGCGCCGAAGATCTGCCACAGAAGAACGGTGGTGCCGTTTTCCTGGAACACCAGGCCGTAGCGAGGAGCGTTGGCCTGCAGGCGGTTGCCAATCTTGTAATACCAGTAGTACGCGTAGAAGCCGCAGGTCACAAACGATAGAAGGATGAATTCCGCCAGACCCGGCGTGTAATCGCCGTCATCCTGACACAACGTGTTGACGTCGCGTGCCAAGCAATACAGGAAGTAGAACGAATAGATACCGCAGGTCACAAGAGAGAGCAGCAGCCAGCCGATCAGGCTGCGGTCAGCCTTAATGGGGCCATAGCCCATCGGAGCGGATGCGGACTGTTGGGCGTATTGACCGGTGTACTGCTGCTGGGGCTGGGGCGCGGGCTGAATAGCCTGGGCCGGAGCGGGCTGGGGCTGCGGGGCCGCAGCGGCAGAAGCGGCACCAACGGCGGATCCGCAAACAGGGCAGAATTTGGCATCATCCGAAATGGGAGAACCACAAGTGGGACAGAACATGAGCCTCTCCTTTTCCTAAGGCGTCGCACGCCTTCAAACCTTACACGTCTACGTTCTCAACAATAGCCGCGACGTTGTTGCGCAACATTGACCAATTTCCGAGAAATTTTGCTGCAACCGTTTTCCCAGGCATTTTCTTGCTTTCGCAGTAGAAAAAGGCACCCCGGGCTCAGTTGCCCAGGGCGCCTCGACCGGCTATTCGGTTTGATTGTTTTCGGCAGCAGGATTATCGCCCGGCTCATCCGCCGGCGTGGCAACGGCATCCCAATCGGGCTCCGCAGGCGTCGCCTCGGACGCCGGTGCGGGGACAGGAGCAGGTGCCGGGGCAGGGGCAGGCGCGGGTGCCGGGGCAGGCGCAGCACCAGTGGCTGCCGTGGGATTGAATCCCGCAGGAGCAGGCTTCTTCTCACCCGGGAGCACAAAAGTCAAAACGTCGTCCTTGTCCTCATCGGCCCATTCGCTTGCATAACGTGCAGCCCAATAGCCAACGGCACGGTGCTTGAGCATCTTGCCAAAGACCGTAAGGAACACCGTGACGAATGCAATCAGCACCAGGAACAATACGAGCGTGACACCACCGGCGGTAACAATCGCCTCGATACCCGTGGGGCGATAGTAATAGCCGTACGCGCCAATTCCGGCGATGGCACCAAAGACAGCTGTCAAGATCCACGTAATGGCGTTGGAAACCAGGCCCGTCAAAAACTCGGGAAGGAACGAAGCACAGAACAGCTTGGTCTTGTTGTGCTTAAAGGCCGCCCAAACCTTATCGAGCGAAAACGCGCTCTCGACGCGACCGGTCACCGCAAAGTGCATCACGGCGATGTCGGCGAACATCTTAAAGAAGACACCCAGAATCGCCGAGGCAATCAGAGCCAGGACAAGCAGGCCGAGCGAACCGAACAGCGCTGCCTCGAGTGCATAGGAGCCGTAATAAGAATACGAGCCCGCGGCGCCAATTACCACGCCCTCCACCAGCGAAAGCACTACACCGATAACGGGAATGGCAGCGATAACCTCGAGCACCACCGAGATGACGCTCGAAAAGACTCCGAGACCAAACGACGTGGAGCGCATGAGTGGACGGTCCATGCCGTCATCGACCTTGAGCGAAAGATCACGTCCCCACTCAATACCAAAGCCGGAACCGCACACGCTCGCAATGCAAGCCGCCAAAAAGCCGATGGCAGCTGCAATACCGCCAATAACGGGAATAAACAACACGAGCACCGACACAACGCAAATCAGCGCCGGCAAAAACGCGATTTGGCATACACGCTGAAGCACACCCGGAGTCTTGGTCATATCTTGGAACGCCTGAGCCACACAGCCCTTTGGCGCATTCGCCACGGGCGGTTGCGGAACAAACTGCTGGGGCTGAGGCTGTCCCTGGGGAGCGGGGCCAGCGGCACCGGCATTAGGAGCACCACACACGCCGCAGAACTTGTCGTTATCGCCCATGGGGGCGCCACACTGCGAGCAGAACATAGAATCATCCCTTCGTATCTTGAACAAATCACTTGGATCGCAAACGATGTCTTTAGCATCATTATTGCCCAATGTGGGGTCAAATACTCAAAGATGACCGATTTGCAAGATACACGGCGCCAGCAGGCGGTTCGTTGAATACGTCTGTGCTAGTTCGTTCCGCGGAAGCCCTTGCCGACGATCTCGGAGCTGTCGACGATCGTGATAAAGGCACCTGGATCGACTTCGCGCGCATAGCGGCGCAGTTGCACGGCCTCGCGACGGCTCAGCACGCTCATGATCACCGTCACGCACTTGCCCGAGAAGGCACCGTAGCCGCGACTGATGGTCGCCGTACGGTTGAGATGCTTGACGATAAACTCCTCGACCTTAAGGGGCTCGGAACAAATGACCGTGCAGACTTTGCGCAGGTGAATGCTCTCGATGGCTTTGTCGACCACGAGTGTCTTGGCAAACAGGCCGAGCACGCAATACAGACCGACACGCGGGCCATACAAAAAGGCCGCGATGGTCACGATGCCGATATCGACCAGCAGCAGGGCGCGGCCAATCTCGAGCGTCGTGCGGCGCTTGAGGATCATGGCAAGAATGTCCGTGCCACCCGTCGAGGCGCCGATGTCAAAGACAATAGCGCTGCCGAGCGCCGGCAAGATGACGGCAAAGCACAGGTCGAGCCACATATCACCCGTCAGAGAGACATCGGTCGGAATAAAGAGCTCAAACAGCGAAACATAGCCGGACAATGCAAACGAGGCGAAGACGCTCCACAGAATTGCCTTGCGTTCCAAAAAGATAAAGCCCAAGACGACGAGAACCGCGTTGATAATCCACATAAAGACGCCGACGGGCAGGGTCGGGAACAGCGTGGACAGAATGACCGACACGCCCGAGGTGCCGCCAAAAGCAAAGTGATTAGGGGTTTTAAACGCAACGATGGCGAAGGCCGTAAGAATCAGGCCCAGATTGAGCTCGGCAAAAAAACGCGGAAATCCCGGCTCCTGGCTGCGCTTTTGACCGGCACGCTCGCCGCGCTCGATATCGGTGCGATCAACCACGCGCTCCATCGGCACCACGGGAGGACGATGCACCTCCTCGGCAGCACGCGATGCCGCCTCTGCCGCGGCGGCCTCAATCGCCCATGCCTTGCTTTCTGTTTCGTGCTCGTCGGCCATTACGGCAACCCCTCGTTAACAATTTGGAAACAATGCGCCCATTAGGGTAACGCGGAACGCGACGATTGCAACCCCTAGTTAGACGAGCGGTATACCTACATCGGGGGGCATACAAATAACGGCCGGCCACGCTTTTGCTTGCGCGGTCGGCCGTTTAACGTTTTCGCAGATAAAACCTGCCAAAACAAACTTGTCCCTTTTTGGAAGGTTACTCGTGCTGGCTGGTGCGGTGCTCGTACTCCTCGGGGGTGATGACGTCCTCGATACGCAGGTTGACGCCCGCCACCTCAAGGCCGGTCATCGCGGCAAGGCGCTCGGTGACACGTGCCTTGACATCGTCGAAGATCGCGGGCGCATAGGCGCCGTACTCGATAATGACGGAGATGTTGACGACCACGCGATTGTCATCGGTGACCTCAACCGTCACGCCCTTGGTCAGATTCTCGGCACCAAACTGCTCCTGCACAAAGTGCATGAGGTTACCCTTCATGCCCAGAACGTGCGGAACCTCGCGGGTGGCCATGGCAACGATCTTCTCGATCACACCGTTGGAATAGGTCAGCGAGTCCTCGGACTCGTCCGCTTCCTCGTCATCCTCATCCACATCGGACTCGGCCTCGACGAGCGCCTCATCCTCGAGCGTTACGTCCTCGGCCTCGGCGGTGACGGTCTCGTCTGCCTCGAGCTCGGTATCGGCTACATCGACCTTCGTATTAAAAGCCATGGTTCCTCCTTATGCCTGCCGCGGATGCGACAGTCGAATACATATTAGCGACCGCTAAACAGACGGCCGAAGAAGTTGACGATCCCGTTCTCGCCGTCGCGAATTTGGCCGATCACAGCGCCGATCAGCACGAAGAATGCAATGACGAGCGTGTCCCACAGGCCGAGCGTGAGCACCAACACAGCGAGGATAAAGCCAGCGACGGCGCCGAGCGTGGTGTTGGGATGACGCACAGCATAGCTCCAGATGGCAGCGCCCGTACCCTTGATGAGACCCATAGCCTCGTCAAAATCCGCGGCTGCCGCGTCTTGTAACTCGGTTGCCTCTGCTTTGGAATCAACAGGTTCGCTCGCCGGTGTGGCGCTCTGGTCAATCGTCAGGCGCGGCGTACGAGCGGTCTTATCTTGATTGGTATCACTCACCGGAAACCTCCACGGTCTGGACGGTAGTCTTGGACGGCAAAAAACGGACGCGCGTGGTCGTGCCCGGCGTGCCGAGCATGGTGTCGCAAGCTTCCTCGATGCGCTGCTGCATCGCGGTAGCCAGAGATGCCACGTCCTTATCGTCAAGCGCGATAGCCTCGACCTTAAATCGGACGTGCGAATCGTCGGAGCCTTGGACGCGGGCCTCGACATGCTCGATCATCACGCGGTCATCGCGCTCGGCAGCAGCCCTAGCGCACGAAGAAAGCGCCGCGAGCGTGACCTCGATATTGCGCTCCCCCGCCGGATGCACGCAGGACGGCTCACGACGAGCAAACATCAGGCGGAAGAAGCTTACCAGCACGCCAATCGCCACAACTCCGCCGCATGCCGTCACGACAATGCGCGGCATGGGGTCGCGCATCAGCAGCATAAAGCGATACGTATACGGCCCCCAAAACTGGCAGACAAGCGTACCCAGCGCCACGATGGTGGCGGCAAGATACACGATCGCTAGGGCTCGTTTGAGTACGCGCACGCGGCGCTCCCTTCAAATCTCGGCTCTCGAAATGCAAAACGGTTCGCATCATTATAAAAGAGCCGGGTCCGGTGCTCTACGCACGCGGATCCGGCTCATCTATTCCACGAGGCTTGCATGCTCGCTTCATTATGC
>CABVAS010000094.1 GCA_902496375.1 uncultured Collinsella sp. | reverse complement strand
CATCATTTGCGAGGGTCGCGTGCATACGCCCGAGGAGGCTCGCGCCGCGATCGATGCTGGCGCCTGGGCCGTTGTCGTCGGCACCGCCATCACGCACCCCACGAGTATTACAAGTTGGTTCAAGGCTGCGCTTGAGGCGTAAGACAGGCCTCGTATCCGCTCGGGGCGGTATACTCAATAAAGGCAATTGACCGCGCGGGATCCGGGTTGCTGGGTCCCGCGCTTGTTTTCGGGAGGCAGCACATGCAAAAGGGAGATGCCATGGATGCGGCGGAGCGCTCGGAGCGCATCCCCGATATCGTCATCATCACCGGAATGTCCGGATCGGGCCGCACGCAGGCCATGCACGTGTTCGAGGACATGGGCTATTTTTGCATCGATAACCTGCCTCCGCGTCTGATCGCCCAGCTTGCCGAGCTCGTCGGCATTAATACGGGCGTGGGCAGGCATCTCGCCGTCACCTGCGATTTGCGTAGCCAGGGCTTGTTCGATGAGCTGCTCGATGCGGTCGCCGCGCTCGAAGAGCGCGAGATGAGCTGCGACATCGTGTTCCTGGAGGCTTCTGACGAGGTACTGATTCGTCGCTACAGCGAAAATCGCCGCCGTCATCCCATTGCCAAGCCGGGGGAGACTACGGCCGATGCCATTCAGCGCGAGCGCCTTCAGCTTCAGGGCGTGCGCGACCGAGCCGATATGATTATCGACACGAGCCGTCTGCGCACCTCTGCGCTGCGCAACAAGCTGCGTATGGCATTTTCCGAGCTGTCCGACCAGCAGCTCATGGACGTCCACGTGTTCTCGTTTGGCTTTAAGCACGGCATGCCCGTCGAGGCGGACATTATAATCGACGTCCGCTTCCTGCCCAATCCGTTCTACGATCCCGAGATGCGCACGATGACCGGTCTCGATAAGAAAGTCTCCGACTTTGTTCTGGACCATCCCAAGACCCAGGAGTTTTGGAAGGCCTGGACGCAGCTACTCGATACGGTCATGCCCGGCTATATCGCGGAGGGCAAGCCGCAGCTTTCCATTGCCATCGGTTGCACGGGCGGCCAGCACCGCAGCGTTGCCATCGCCGAGGCCACGGCACGTTATTTGGAAGGCGCCCAGTATCACGTGAGCATTTCCCATCGCGACCTGTCGCGCGCCAACACGAAAGCATAGGCCTGCATGTCGTTTACCGCCGAGGTGCGCGACGAGCTCGCGCGCTGCGAACCCGAATGTGAATACTGCGATTTGTCGACGCTTGCCGCCCTGACGCGTGTGAGCGGTACACTTTCGCTGGCCGGCTCCGGGCGGTATCGTTTGACGGTCGCGACCGAGACGGGTGCCGTCGCGCGCACGATGATCACACTGACGCATCGCATCCTTAAGCTCAAAACGGAATTCACCGTTCGTAAATCGGTCTTGCATAAGGTCCGTAACTATCTCATTACCCTGCCCGATCAACCCGACCTGGACAAGGCTCTGGTGCTGCTGGGCATTCTCGACCGCAGGGGAGGGCTCGTAGCTGGTGTTCCCCGGCACATCGTTGCCCGTCCCTGCTGCAGGCTTGCCTACATTCGCGGCGCGCTCATCGCCGGCGGTTTCGTGGCCGATCCCCGCGGCGACTTTCATTTGGAGATCGCGGTGCAGGGCGAGCAGTATGCCCGGGGCCTTTGCGATCTATTGGAGCAGATTGGGGTCCATGCGCGCGTTAACGCGCGGCGCGGGTCCTTTGCCGTCTACATTAAGAGCGCCGAGGAGATCGAGCAGCTCCTAAAGCTGGTCGGCGCCAAGCGCAGCGTTGCCGAGATTGAGGAGGCGCGCGCGGTCAAGTTGGTTAAGAACGATGTGAACCGTCGCGTGAACGCCGAACTGGCCAATCAGACCAGAAGTGCGGGTGCCGCTCAGCATCAGCTTGCGTTGATCGATGAGCTCGAGCAGCGGGGTTTGCGCGACACGCTTCCGGACGCCTTGGCAGTCTTTTGCGACCTGCGCGAGCGCTATCCCGATCTTTCGCTGCGCGATCTGGGCGAGATGGCTGACCCTCCCTTGTCGAAGTCTGCCCTGTACCATCGCGTTTTGAGGCTTGAAAAGCTCATTGAAGCAAACAGGTAGTTGAGCGAAACTGCTTATATAGGGATTGAACTGCTGTTTTACTCTTTAAAACGTTTTAACGTAAATTTGATTTTCAATTTCGAGCATTCTCGTGAAATTCAAGTCAAAAAAAAGGTATATTAGGCGAGTGGTTAGTTTGTGGGCCTCAACGGCGGGCGCTGTAGCTCGCGGGGGCCTTACGAAAGGAGACACAATGGCAGTAAAGGTTGCTATTAACGGCTTCGGTCGCATCGGTCGTCTGGCTTTCCGTCAGATGTTCGGTCATGAGGGCTCCGAGATCGTCGCTATCAACGACCTCACCTCTCCCGATATGCTCGCTTACCTGCTGAAGTACGACTCCACGCAGGGCAACTACGCTCGCGATCACGAGGTCGTTGCTGGCGAGGATTCCATCACCGTTGACGGCAAGGAGATCAAGATCTACAAGGAGGCCGACGCCAACAACCTGCCTTGGGGCGACCTCGACGTCGACGTCGTTCTGGAGTGCACCGGCTTCTACACCAGCAAGGCTAAGGCTCAGGCCCACATCAACGCTGGCGCCAAGAAGGTCGTCATCTCCGCTCCGGCCGGCAGCGATCTGCCCACCATCGTGTACAACGTCAACCATGAGACGCTGACCGCTGAGGACAACATCATCTCCGCTGCTTCCTGCACCACCAACTGCCTCGCCCCGATGGCCAAGGGTCTGAACGACTTCGCTCCCATCGTGTCCGGCATCATGACCACCATTCACGCCTGGACCGGCGACCAGATGCCGCTCGACGGCCCGCAGCGCAAGGGCAACAAGCGTCGTAGCCGCGCCTGCGCCGTCAACATCGTCCCCAACACCACCGGTGCTGCCAAGGCCATCGGCCTGGTTCTCCCCGAGCTCAACGGTAAGCTCATCGGTGCCGCCCAGCGCGTCCCGACGCCGACCGGCTCTATCACCAACCTCTACGCTGTCGTTGACAAGAAGGTCACCGTCGACGAGGTTAACGCCGCTATGAAGGCCTACGCTGCCACCATCTCTGAGACCTTCGGTTACAACGAGGACGACATCGTCTCCACCGACATCATCGGCGAGACCCACGGCTCCATCTTCGACGCCACTCAGACCATGTGCTCTGACCTCGGCAACGGCCAGACCCTCGTTCAGGTCACCTCTTGGTACGACAACGAGAACTCTTACACCTCTCAGATGGTCCGCACCATCAAGTACTTCGAGAAGTTCGTTGCTTAATTTAGCTTTTAGCGAATAGCTCGTTGAGCGTCTAAAGAAGGGCGCGGCCTTATAGGGCTTACACCCTAGGGTCGCGCCCTTTTTATAGGAAATCGTCTGCCGTAATGGGAGGCAGACACGTACGAAAGGTAGAAGCAAACATGGCCTTTACCAAGAAGACCGTCCGCGACATCGATGTCGACGGCAAGCGCGTTCTCGTCCGCGTTGACTTTAACGTGCCTATCAAGGATGGCGTCGTTGGCGACACCACCCGTATCAAGGCTGCCCTGCCCACCATCAACTATCTCGTTGAGCACAACGCTCGCGTCATCCTCATGAGCCACCTCGGCCGTCCCGAGGGCACTGGCTTCCAGCCTGAGCTCTCCCTTGAGCCTGTCGCCAAGAAGCTCGCCGAGCTCTCTGGTCTCGACGTTGCCTTTGTCGCCGACACTTACGGCGAGAAGGCTGCCGAGGCTGTCGCCGCCGTCGAGCCGGGCAAGGTTCTCGTTCTCGAGAACGTCCGCTTCGATAAGCGTGAGAAGAAGAACGATCCCGAGATCGCCAAGAAGCTCGCTTCCTATGGTGACGTCTTCGTTCTCGATGCCTTCGGCACCGCTCACCGCGCCCAGGGTTCCGTCGTGGGCCCCGCCGCTTACCTGCCTGCCGTCGCCGGCTTCCTGCTCGAGAAGGAGGTCGACACGCTGACCGGCATCTTCGCCGAGCCCGAGCGCCCCTTCGTCGCCATCGTCGGCGGTTCCAAGGTTTCCTCCAAGATCGGCGTTCTCGATCACCTCATCGACTCCGCTGACACCCTGATCATCGGTGGCGGCATGGCTTACACCTTCTTCCTGGCTCAGGGCCTGTCCGTCGGTCAGTCCCTCAAAGAAGAGGACTGGGTCGAGCGCGCCGGCGAGATGCTTAAGAAGGCCGAGGAGAAGGGCGTCAAGATCCTGCTCCCCATCGACAACCGCGTTGCCGATCACTTTGGCGAGGACGCTGTCCCCGAGGTTGTCGCTTCCGACGCTATCCCCGACGATCGTGAGGGCATGGACATCGGTCCTAAGACCGAGGAGCTCTACGCCGAGGCTGTCAAGGGCGCCAAGACCGTGTTCTGGAATGGCCCCATGGGCGTCTTCGAGTTCGACAACTTCGCTCACGGCACCCAGGCTATCGCCGAGGCTGTCGCCGAGGCCGATTGCACCTCGATTATCGGCGGTGGCGACTCTGTCGCAGCTGTCAACAAGTTCAACCTGGCCGACAAGATGAGCTGGATCTCCACCGGTGGTGGCGCTTCCATGGAGCTCGTCGAGGGTAAGGCCCTGCCCGGAGTGGAGGCGCTTCTCGATGCCTAATCGCACCCTTCTTATCGCTGGTAACTGGAAGATGAACAACGACGTCGCCGAGGCCGCCAAGCTCGCCGACGAGCTGGCTCAGGCTCTGCCCGAGGTTCCGGCTGGCGTCGAGGTGCTCGTCTGCCCTCCGACCATCGACATCACCACGGTTCATGACCGCATTCAGGCTGCCCCCATCGCCCTCGGTGCACAGAACGTGTACTGGGAGGCCAAGGGTGCCTTCACCGGTGAGTCCTCTTGCGACATGCTCAAGTCCGCTGGCTGCACCTACTGCATCATCGGTCACTCCGAGCGTCGCGACTACTTCCACGAGACCGACGAGGACCAGAACAAGAAGGCTAAGGCTCTCGTTGCCGCCGGCCTTGTTCCCGTCTTCTGCTGCGGCGAGTCCCTCGAGGTCCGCGAGGCTGGCACCTATGTCGAGCACGTCGTGAACCAGGTCAAGGCTGGCCTTGCTGGTCTTGAGATCACCTGCCCCAAGCAGGTCGTCGTCGCCTACGAGCCCATCTGGGCCATCGGCACCGGCAAGACCGCTACCGCCGAGGACGCTCAGGAGGTCTGCGGTGCTATCCGTGAGACCCTCAAGGAGATGTTCGGCGAGGAGCTCGCTAACGGCATCCGCGTGCTGTATGGCGGTTCCGCCAAGCCCGGCAACATCGCCGAGCTCGTCGCCAAGCCCGACGTTGACGGCGCCCTCGTGGGCGGCGCTTCGCTCAAGGCTGCCGACTTCGCCTCTATGGTCGTCAAGGCAGGCGAGTAGGACATATGGCACAACGTCATCTTCCTGCACTCCTGATTATCATGGACGGCTGCGGCCTTGCTCCGGCCGATGGCGAGAACGCCGTCGCCGCTGCCAAGACGCCCTTCCTTGATGGCCTGTACGAGAAGTATCCTCACACCACGCTCGGTGCTTCGGGCGAGGACGTGGGCCTTCCCGACGGCCAGATGGGCAACTCCGAGGTGGGTCACCTCAACATCGGTGCCGGTCGCATCGTGTTCCAGGAGCTTTCGCGCATCAACAATGCCATCAAGGACGGCTCCATCGCCAAGAACGAGGTTTTCGTCAAGGCCATGGACGATGTCAAGGCTGACGGCAAGACTCTCCACCTCATGGGCCTTATGAGCCCTGGCGGCGTTCACTCCCACATGAACCACGTCGAGGCTCTGGTCAAGATGGCTGCCGAGCATGGTGTCAAGACCGTTCGCGTCCACGCCTTCATGGATGGCCGCGACGTCGACCCGCAGTCCGGTGCCGGTTACATGAGTGAGTTCTGTGCCTTCCTGGCCAAGATTTCCGAGGAGACCGGTTGCGACGCTCGCGTTGCCACCGTCTCGGGTCGTTATTGGGCGATGGACCGCGACAACCGTTGGGAGCGCATCCAGCGCGCCTACGACGTCATGGTCAACGCGTCCGATGCTGATACCGACCCCGTTGCCGGTATCAAGGCCTACTACGAGAAGGACCCGCGCGGCGACGAGTTCGTCGAGCCCTTCGCTGCCCACAACGAGGGCATCCACGAGGGCGACGCGGCTATTTTCTTCAACTTCCGTCCCGACCGCGCACGTCAGATGACCCGCGTGTTCACGGACAAGGAGTTCGACGGCTTTGAGCGCGAGCAGATCAAGCTCTCGCACTTTGTGACGATGACCGAGTACGATCCGACGTTTGACGTCGAGG
>CABVAS010000093.1 GCA_902496375.1 uncultured Collinsella sp. | reverse complement strand
GTTTAAAGATCTGTGGTCAGCGCTTTCTGCTCCGATGACCTGCGATGCGATGCTGCACGTCTCGCGCGCGCATGCAAGGCCAGTCTCACCTGTGGCGGCGTTGGCATTGCCAGAGTTGACCGAAACGCCGGCGATGATTCCGTAGCCCTTGTCGGCACCGCCCAGGTTGGCACGGCTCACCTGCACGGGCGCCGCGCAAAAGCGATTGGTGGTAAACACGCCGGCACCGGGACAGGGTTTATCGGGCACGACGAGCGCGTAATCCAGACGCTCGGGGTTCTTGCGGAACCCAGCATGGATGCCCGCAGCCTTAAAACCAGCCGCAGCCGTAACGCCGCCCTCGACGGCGCGAATCTTGATATCAAACAGCTCGGTATTCATCGTCTTTATGACTCCTTATGTCAAACAAAAAACGGACATCGGTTGGTGCGCCATGCCAGTCGTGATCATGAGACCAGCTTAAGAGTGGCGCCCCACTCGATGCCCGACCACCAAATCGTTAACAATCGAATGTGCTACACCGGGCACGCCACTGTGGGCAAGCCTCGTCGCTCGTCAAAACCAAAGACGATGTTGGCGCACTGGACCGCCTGGCCTGCTGCACCCTTGCACAGATTGTCGATGGCACCCGTAGCCACCAGAACGCCCGCGCGCTTGTTGAGCGCGAGGCCGATCTGGGCGGCGTTGGTGCCGACGACCGAAGCCGTCTTGGGCTGCTGGCCGGCATCGAGTACGCGCACGAAGGTGCGACCGGCGTAGAACTGCCTGTAATGGTCGACAACGTCCTCAAGGGTCAAGGTATCGACAGCCTGCGGCGTAAGCGGCATCGTCACCGTAGAGAGCAGACCGCGCTTGAGCGGTGCCAGGTGCGGGGTAAAAACGACACGATCGGTTAGGCCCAAGATCTGCTCGATTTCGGGCGTGTGACGATGCTTGCCCACGCCATAGGCCTCCAGGTTTTCGTCCGCGCTGCAAAAATGCGTACGGGCGTTGCAGGACTTACCGGCACCCGTTACACCGCTGATAGCGTCAACGATCACGGGGCCGCTCTGGGCAACCCAGCCGGCGCGCACGGCAGGCGCGGCGGCAAGGCTCGTTGCGGTGGGATAGCAACCGGCGCAGGCGACCAGTACGGGCTTGCCGTCGGCGTGGTCGGATGCGGCGGTCTCCAAATCCTGGCAGAACAGCTCGGGCAGGCCGAAAGCGCGGGTCTTGAGCAGCTCGGGGCTCGTGTGCTCGGCGGCATACCAGGCCTCAAAGGTGGCCGGATCGCTCAGGCGATAGTCGGCCGAGAGGTCAATGCAGGAGACGCCCGCGGCAAGCAGGGCGGGCACCTGTGCCATGGCAGCCGTATGCGGCACGGCCAAAAAGACCGCGTCGCAGTTCTTGAGCTCGGGGGCGTCATGCGTCGTGAAGACAAGATCGCTTACGCCGGTGAAGCTCGGGTACACCGCAGACAACGGCTGGCCGGCATCGGCGTTGGACGTAATGGCAGCAAGTTCAAACTCGGGATGACCGAGGACGAGGCGAATAAGCTCGGCGCCGGCATATCCAGCCGCACCGACGATTCCAACCTTTAAAGACATATCAGACTCCTTGTCTGCAGTTATGCACCAATGCGCATCCCGCAGCCGTGGTTATGAAGTGAGTTGAAACTTTAGCACCAAAAGATGCATATATACGCAAATCTTTTGTATATTCATGCATTGAAACAGTCCCGACACATTCACTCGAAGGAATTGACAAATAAATGCGGGCCCCATAGTGCCCAGTGCGCCTTACGGTGACGTTGCAATGTGGGACCCGCTACATGCGAGAATTTAAATTGTCGAAGCTTGCTGAGAGACTCGTTTAGAGTTCGACCGGCACCCATTCGTCATGGTTGCAGATAAAGACCTCGGGTTCCTCCACGCTAAAGAAGACGAGCGTGGGATCGCCTGCGCCCTCGTAGTGCTCGCCTAGGCGCTCCAGGTGCTTCCAGCCTGCCTCGCGCATATCGGGAGCGGCCCGGTCATCCAGACCCGCATGCCCGCGCAAGATGAGCCAGCCATGGCCCGGCCACCAACTCGTGGCCTCAAAGCGTTGATTTTGCAGCAGCTCTTGCCACACGTCTTTGGTGCGCGCCGTTACAAACCACAGCTTGCCGTCCTGGATCTGCGCAAACGAAAACGGACGCACATGCGGCTGTCCGTCAACGCTCGTCGCCAAATACCATGCCGGCACCGACGTCAGATACTCCAACACCGTATTCAATCCGTCCATGTGTCCTCCTGACGCTCGCAATTTTGAGATGATTTTTTTGGGACGGGGATTAAATAATCATTGGGTGCCGAATGATTATTTAATCCCCGTCCCAGAAAAATCATCCCATGTGCCCAGGGTAGCTAAAATAGCCCCGTCCCAAATTAACTACCCCGGAATACTGGTTGGTGAGGGTTAAAGCTCCAGGCGCTCCTCGCTGCCGTCGATATCACAGAAGCGGGCGACGATATTGCGCACCGAGAAAAACGCAAGGCGGCCGTCGTTGGCGCCCTCGTGGTCTTCGCCGATGCCCACCATGTGCTTAAAGCCGGCTTGGCGCACCCGGTCGCTCACGACCGCGTCGTCCTCGAGCGCGGCCTCGCCGGTCAGCACAATCCAACACTCCCCCGGCTTCCAACCCGAAACCTCAAACTTGAGGTTCGCGCTGAGCTCGGCCCACACGTCCTTATCGCGCGAGGTGCAAAACCACAGCTTGCCATCATCGACCATGGCAAACGAGAACGGTCTCACGCGCGGCTGATGCCCGTCCGTCACGTCGATCGTGGCGAGATACCACGCCGGAATACGCCTGAGATACGAACAGGCGCGCTCGAGCTGCGCCGTGCGGTCGTTGTCGGTCATTGGGACCCCTTTCCTGCGCTCGAATCGCGCCTAAACAAGTTGAAGATTGATGACGATGACGCAGACGAGCAGCAACGCCGTAACCATCGCCGCCAACGCATCGCCGCGGCCAAACGCAAGCGCATGCAGACGTGTGCGGCCCTGCTCGCCATGATAGCAACGGGCATCCATGGCGGCAGACAACGTCTCGGCATGACGGAATACGCCCGTGAACAGCGGAATCGCCACACTGCCGAGCATACGCACGCCGTCGAGCGGGCCTCCCGTCACGCGCGCACCGCGGCTCGCCTGCGCATCGGCCGTCTGCTTCATCTCGGTGGCAAACTGCGGCATAAAGCGCAGCGCGATACCCATGATCATGCCGAGCTCGTGCGCAGGAAGTCCCACACGCACAAACGGCGCGAGCAGGCGCTCAAAGCCCGCGGTGAGGTCGAGCGTCGGTGTGGTGAGCGTGATAGCGCTCATACCGGCCATCATCAAGGTCAGGCGGCACGCCATAAAGGCGGCGGAATGCAGCGAGCCCTCGCTTATCTGCAAAAAGCCGAGCTGCCACAGAATGCGCCCACTCTGATCAGTAAACAAGTTGAGCACCGCGACCACCGCGACGATCGCCAGCAGCGGCGCCATCGATGACAGGACGCGACGAGCCGGCACCCGGGACACGGTATAGATCAGGACAACGAAGATTGCGACCGGGACCAGTCCGCGGAAGCTGCTGACCGTGAGCGTCGTGATCAGAAACGCAAAGCCTAAGAGCAACTTGGTTCGCGGGTCCAGGCGGTGGATTGCACTATCGCCGGGATAGTAGCTGCCAAACGAAAACGCCTCCATTAGCAGCCCTCCTCTCGCGCGACCGTCTCGGGTGTAGCAATGTCCGCGACGTTAGAAGGACCGTCCGAGCGACCGATTAGCAGGTCCACCAACTCGTCTGCCAGCGACTCAACCGTATAGAGGCCGTCAAAGCGCAGCGGCATGCCTGCCTTCGCAAGCGCCAGCGCCATGCGCTGGGCAGCGGGAACACCCAAGCCGATTGATTTAAGCTCATCGGCATGCGCAAAAACCTGCGCGGGGGTTCCCTCGGCAAACACCGCGCCTTCGTTCATTACGACGATACGGTCGCAGCAATTGGCCAGGTCATCCATACTGTGCGAAACCATGACGACGGTCAGGCCATCGCAGTGAAGCCGATCGATGAGCTCCAGGAAATCACTGCGCGCCGCCGGATCGAGCCCAGCCATGGGCTCATCGAGTACCAGGACCTCGGGCTCCATGGCAAGAACGCCAGCAAACGCCACGCGCCGCTGCTGCCCGCCCGAGAGCTCAAAGGGGCTCTTGTCGCCCACCGTGGCCAGGTCGAGGCCCACGCGCGCGAGCGATGACTCAACGCGGCGGGCAACCTCATCTTGCGACAGGCCAAGGTTGTGCGGACCAAATGCCACGTCCTGTGCCACGGTCTCGGCAAACAGCTGACGCTCTGGATACTGAAACACCACGCCGACCTTTGCCTTAACCGCGGCGGCATCTTTCTTGTTTACCAGGTCGAGCCCCAACGCGTAAACGGAACCCTCCTGGGGACGAATCAGGCCGTTGAGATGCTGAACCAGCGTCGACTTACCCGAACCGGTATGGCCCGCAAGGCCTAGGAACTCGCCACGACGCACCGTTAGCGACACATCGCGCAATGCCCAGGGGCTGCTGGGGTCGTTGCCCCAGAGGGCCTGTTTGTTCGATGCGCCCTCGGCGGCCGAGCGCTTGTCCCAACGGCGACGCTCGCGGGCGCTCAGCGAATAGCTATACGAAAGGTGCGAAATCTCGATGACGGGCTCCAGCGCGTCTGCACCATCGATTGCAGAGGAGACGTTGTCGGAAATACGAGGATCGGATGCGAGAGGCCGCCCGGCGATGCCTGTCCTACTCCGCTCGGCATAAGCCTGCGCTATATCGGCGACCATATCCGCCTCGCGCACCTGTGCGCAAATGGGCACGCCCTTCGCGCGAAGCGCCTTGCCAAGACAGCACGATGCCGGCATATCCAGGTTCAGCCGCGCGAGCTCGTCCGCTCGCGTCAAGATCTCCTCGGGCGTACCGAGCATGGCAACGCGGCCCGCTTGGAAGACAGCAACACGATCGGCCTCAGCGGCCTCTTCCATAAAGTGCGTAATCATCACGATGGTCATGCCGCGTTCGTGCAGCGCGTGACAGGCCTCCATAAGGCCCTTGCGCCCGCGCGGATCGAGCATCGAAGACGCCTCGTCCAAAATGAGCACGCGCGGCTCCATGGCGAGCACGCCGGCAAGCGCCACGCGCTGTTTTTGTCCGCCCGAGAGAGCGTGGGTCTCGTGGCGCTCAAAGCCCACCAGACCAACGGCCTTCAGCGCCTCGCGCACGCGCTGTGCGATCTGGGCCGATTCAACCCCTAAGTTCTCGGGACCAAACGCAACATCGTCCTCGACAAGCGTCGCCACAAGCTGGTCATCGGGATTCTGGAACACCATGCCCGCAGTCGAGCGGATGTCGTAGACCAGCTCGGGATCGGACGCGTCCATGCCGTTGACGCACACCGTTCCCGTATCGGGCTGCAGCAGCGCGTTCAAATGCTTGGCAAACGTCGACTTGCCCGACCCGTTTCCGCCGAGGATGCAGAAAAACTCGCCATCCTCGATGTTCAGATCGATGCCATCGAGCGCCGGTGCAGCACCGTCATAGCTAAAGGAAACGCCCCGACACTCAATCATGCGCGGCCTTTGACCTGGTCCTTCTTGGGCGTAATGAGATTAGAGACCGCCTTGTACACCGCCAGCGTCAACACCGAGTTGAGCACGGTCTTGATAAGGTTGAAAGGCAGCACGGCGGGAATCATGAGCGGCAAAATCACGTCGACCGAGCCATACCAGAACCAAACGCCAATGGTCAGATTCGCGACCATAGAAAGCACCGTAGCGGCAATAACGCCCAGCGTCAGGCCAATCACGGCACCCTTGTAGGTGCGCATCTTCTGATAGACTATAGCCGCAGGCAGGATATAGCCCAGCGTGGCAACCAAATTCATAAGCGCACCGACCCAATCGCCCGTGGTAAGCGCATGGATAACGATCGCCATAGCGGCAACAGCGGTGCCGGCGCCAGGGCCATACGCAAATCCACACACCATCGCCGGCACCAGCGACGGGTCATACGTCAAAAACGGCGCCGAGGGGAGGATGGGCAGCTGCACATACATAAACAGTGCTCCCAAGGCGCACATCAACGCCATGGTAACGAGCTGTTTGGTGCTCCACCTATTCGTGTTCTCAAAATGGATATGCTGCGACTGTTCAGACATAAGATCACCTGCCTCTTTCATCCGGACTCTAACCGTTGGTACTGGGATCTCACCAGTTCAGCCGGCATGCGAACCAACGCACACACGGGTCGCGGACTCATCGGCTCGGTCGCAGACACCTCGCCTGCGCCACGGCACCCCT
>CABVAS010000092.1 GCA_902496375.1 uncultured Collinsella sp. | reverse complement strand
GAGGCTCTGGATACCCATCTGGATCTTGGTGCAGCCCAGGCGGCGGATGAGCGTAAGCGCCTGCGGCGTTACGGCATCGGGGCGCGTCTCGATAACGAGCCCCACCACGCGATGCTTCGCCGTCTCATTGATGCGCTGCTGACGCTCAAGCTCCTCCATCGTTGCCGTCTGCCACTCGGCAACCTCGCCCCACGGCGTACCAGGGCCGTACAGACGACTCACCGCGCGGTTATAGCCGCCCACGGCAACATCCACACGCTCCTGCTCGTCGGCAACGCCGGCAGCAAGCTCAGCCTCGTCTGTCGCAATGCCGGCAGCCCGATAGCGCTCGCGACGCTCCGCCACCACCGGCGGCAGCGCATCGGCGGGCGCGTCATCGAGCAGACGCCCCGCCTCGGCACGGCTGATGCCCGGACGCGCCAACATGGGGTTAGCCGCCACACCAGCCACGGCATCGTCATTGAGCGCGCGGAAGAGCTCCGACATAAACCACGCCTGATACCCTTGCGGATAGTCGCTCCAGGTACCGCCGAGCACAATGAGCTCAATCTTATCGGTCGCATGCCCCATCTGCGAAAGCGCCGTCAAACGGGCGCTCACTTGCAGATACGGGTCGAAGCAGTTTTGCTCCGCACGGGCACACGCCGGCTCGGCATGCAGATAGCTTTTAGGCATGCGCAGATCGTTGGGGCAAAACAGGCAATCGCCCGAGCACGGCCAGGGCTTGGTGATGACGGTAATGGTCGCCACGCCCGAGGCCGTTCGGCGCGGCTTCATACGCAGCACCTTCAGCAGTTGACGTTCCAGATCGGCATCAACATTCCACGCAGCCCACCGAGCCGGCTCCTCGCGTTTTACCCGCTGGTAAAACGGCAGCAGACGGCGCTTGGCCAAATCGCGTTTGTCGGCACCCTCACGACGTGCCTCGGCATGTATCAGTTTGACGAGCGCTTTGTCGTCCACGGTCTCGCCGCGACGCAGAGCCTCGAGTATGTTCAAGATAATCTGTTCCATGACCCCATTGTAAAGGCAAAGGCGCCGGAGCCCGTCACGGCTCCGGCGCCTCCATCAAACAGCGCAGCTATGGTGTATAAGTCTTCGATAACCGCCCGTCACTCTGAATCAAATGACATGTCGCCCGAACCGACCTCAAAACGATACGTAGCAGACTTATCGCCGTTATCGAATTCAAGATTCAAAATGGTCTCACCATCGTAGTCAAGCGGAAGGAAATCGCTCTCGAAGTCGCCACTGCCCAAGGTGAGGCTCGCCTTAAAGCCCGTCGAGTTCGGAACCGTCATCTCCACATCGCCCGAGCCCACGCTCACGTCCATCGACTTCGCGGGGGCCTGGTAGAGCTCGAACGTCACATCGCCCGACCCGACCTCAGCGCTGAGCGCATCAGTCACGCTGCCCGTAAACTCTACATCTCCCGCACCCAGGAAAAGGTCGAAACCATCACAGATGACACCGGCAATCTGCAGATCACCCGAGCCCACGTGCGCGTTGACTCCCTTCAGATGTTCGGCAACACGGCGCGGCAGCTCAACCGTAACCGAGCGGTCAATCGCCTTACCGTCATCACTTCCAAACTGAGAAACTTTGAGCGTCGAGTCCTCGACGGATGCGATGTTTTGCGTCGCGGCCTTGGAGGCATCCATACCATTGGCAACGCGTCCCCGCTCGATAACGCGAACCTTGTTGCCATCAACAACCTTGACGTCCACCGTAGCCGCATCGATATCGAAATCGAGGTAGCGAAACTCATCAGCATCAAAGGTCGCACTCGAAAGTTGCTGAGGCCGAGCGGAATAGTTACCGCTATCCAAGAGATCATCGTCGTCAAACATATCGTCAAAATCAGACAAATCGCCGGATAGAATAGCGGTCGTTCGCACCATATTGGAATGAGCCAATAGCCGCGAGGCACCAAATACAAGCCCGATAATAAGCACAAACGCTCCGATGCCAACGCCCAAGCGTACCTTGGATTCATGCGAAAGCTTCATCATTCATCACTCTCTTTGGCAATCGGCTCAGCGGTAGTCGCGGTAGCCACGTCAGCATCAGATTCCGCAGAAGTATCCTTCCCCTGGGCCTTGACCGCCACCGACGCCGAACCAACCTGAATATCCCCGCGCGCCCAATCGCCATCGAGCGCACGCGCCACCCAGTGATAGATGGGAATCGTAAAGAAGATCAGTGCGGCAAAGGGGCCGGCACCAAACAGGAACATCAGCAAAAAGAACAGCAGCCAGCACACGGCCCAATACGGGAACGACTGGAACGGGCCCTTCACCGGAGTCGAGCCAACTGCGCTGCCACTCGTCGCCTGCGCCGTAGCGGCATTGGCGGCCTGCGCACTCCAGCTTGCCGCTTGCGCCGCCTTGGCGGCGGCGTCACTCGCCTGTGTTGCCGCCTCGGTTGCACGTGCCGCCGCCTCATGGGTACGGGCGCGATCTGCCGCCTCGGCCTCGCGCTGACGGGCACGGTCCTCGTTCTCAAACTCGATATCGTCCTCAATCTCATCGCTCGGATTGAGCAGCTCGTCCAAGCTCACACCATAGAGCTTGGCGAGCGAGATCAGGTTCTCGGTATCGGGCGAGCTCTCCGCGCGCTCCCATTTACTGACTGCTTGGCGCGACAGTCCCAGCTTTCGTGCCAGCCCTTCTTGGCTAAAGCCTTTGCTTCGGCGAAGGTCGGCGAGCCGCTGCGCAGTTTCTACATTCATGGTTCCTCCTATGTGATGCCAGCCGTGCCGCCGGACCGTTTTTGTTCTTAAGGCGCCTTGCACAGTTAAAAATCTATCCGCCACCGCCAAAAGCATGCCACCTATTCTAGTGAGATTTTTGACAACCGTCGGTTGCGGGTGCATATGAGCTGCGGAAATGTGTCCAAACAAAGCAATGACCCGTAGCTTGGTTGTCCCCGTTGCGGCGTTAACGGTAGTATGGTCGTACTGTTAATTCCGCACCGCCAACGGAGGGAGTTCCGCGCCGTGAACCGCGATTTCGCCTCATCGCTCATCCAGCTCAACAACACGTTCTATCGCGAGCACTCCGCCTCCTTCTCCGATACGCGCCAGGCCCCGTGGCCCGGCTGGGTGCGCACCATGGACATCGCGCTCGGGCAGCTCGACGTCGCCACGATCGAGCATCCCGTCCGCGTCTTTGATCTTGCCTGCGGCAATATGCGATTCGAGAATTTTGCCGCCGGCGGCGCACTTGCCGCCAAGGGCGTCGACGGCGCAAACCCCTCGGCAGATGCCAACTGCCCGTTTGAGTTCTATGGTGTCGACTCGTGCCAAGACCTGGCCATCGATGCACATGGCCACGCGCTGCGCATTCCCAACCTGCACTTCCAGGAACTCGACGTGCTCGACGCCCTCATGAAGCTCAACCCCGCCGAGACACCCGACGTGCTTTTCGACGCCCCGCTCGCCGACATCTCAGTCTGCTTTGGCTTTATGCACCACGTGCCGTCGTGCGAGTACCGCGTACGCGTGCTCGACGCCCTGGTGCGCCAGACGCGCCCAGGCGGCATCATCGCCATCAGCTTTTGGGAGTTTATGAACGACGAGCGCATGGCGCGCAAGGCCGTTCGCGCCGAGGCCCGCGCCGAGCTCACCCCGCCGTTTGAGGGTTACGATTCCGCGCAGTTTGAAGCCGGCGACCACCTCATTGGCTGGCAAAACGACCGCCACGCCTACCGCTATTGCCATCACTTTGACGATCAGCAGATCACCGACCTGGTGCGCGGCGTCCGTACGTTCTACAAGAGCGGCGAGGTCCCCGTGCGCGAGCTTGAGCGTTTCCATGCCGACGGTCGTAGCGGCGAGCTCAACCGCTATGTGATTCTCAAGCGCCTGTAGGCACCGACGACTCGCCGTCGAGCCGCACAGCGTCTTTCGGGCAAACTATGCCTACCCTTTTTTCAACCCATTGACGGAACGCGCAGCTATGCGTTCCATACTTATGACCAAGGAGCCTCATGGGAGCCGTCCACGTTCGCACGCCTAAGAACTTTGTGCTCGAGGAGCGCCTGGAGCGCTACGCCGATGCGATTGAGACGAACCCCGAGGCCTATGTCGGAGATTGGCGCAAGGCCTGTGCGCCCGCAGGCAGCAAGCCCTTCGAACACCTTCATCTGGATCTGGGCTGTGGCAAGGGAACCTATCTGGTCGAGCGCGCCCACCGCGAGCCCGACACCCTCTTTATCGGCATGGACCAGGAGCCCATCTGCATCGCCTATGCCGCGCAGAAAATCTGCGAACAGGGGCTATCCAACGCACTCGTCCTGCCCCGAGGCGCCGCATCGCTGCCACAGCTGTTTGCCGCAGGCGAGCTCGATGCCATCACCATTAACTTTCCCACGCCGCAGCCCAAGGCCAAGTACGCTAAAAAACGACTCGTCCATGTCGACCATCTGATGCTCTATCGCCCGCTCTTTTCAGCCGGCGCCACCGTCACGCTGCGCACCGACAGCAAGCCATTGCGCGATTACGCCCTGGGACAGTTTGCCGCGGCCGGCTACGACACGCTTTGGGTAAGTGACGACGTACGCCGCGACCATCCCGAGCATCCCGAGACCGAATATGAGCGCCGCACGCGCGAGATGGGTGCCGCCGTCTATGGCATTTGCGCCACACCCGACGAGAAGCCTACTGAAGAGCAACTCGCAGCAGGCCGAGCGCAGGAGCAAAGCCTTGCCTGCTACCTGCCCGATAACCTCGATGAGCTCACCTATGTACCTCTGCGCATGGAAGAAGCCGTCGAGAACTTTAAAAACCGCGCCCGCAAAGGCAAAAAACGCCTGCCGCAGGAGTCCTAGGGGCTTCTGATGGTCGCGGCGTCGGCAAACAAGTGAAAATAGGCGCCAGCGAACGACCCTCAAACCTAAGTGAGTAGACTTTTTTGCAATAGCCAAGCACAACCCGCATAACGAAAACTAAAACCGCAGATAGAGCCCTTGCGCAAAAGCCATGTGCTCGCGACATCGCAAAAAGTCTACTCACTTAGCCGACAACTGCACCAAACGGCTGGGCAGAACGCCCATTTCCTGCATTTTCTCGCGCGCTGGCACCCCGCGCCGCCGCTACGCCATAATAGTTGGCGGACAATCGCGAGAGAAAGCAACCACATGGCACAGACCACGACAGATACCGCCGCCGGCACCGTCTCCGGCGCCGGCGCCGCCAGTTCATTCTCGGGCGGCACGGGAACCGAAGCCGAGTTCGGCTCGCTCGGCGCGCTCTCCCCCACCTGGTGGGAGCCCGAGGATGGCAGTGAGCCCGAACCATGGCTCACGCCCGATCAGGCCTTCGAACGCTTCTTTGAATGGACGAGCGACCGTGGCATTGAGCTGTGGGATCACCAAGAAGAGGCCCTCATGGACCTGGCCGCCGGCGATCACGTCATTTTGGGCACACCGACCGGATCGGGTAAATCGCTCGTCGCGCTGGGCATGCTCTTTATGGGCATGGCGCAGGGCAAGCGCTGCTATTACACGGCCCCCATCAAGGCCCTGGTCAGCGAAAAGTTCTTCGACCTGGTACAAGTACTCGGCCGCGATAACGTCGGCATGATCACCGGCGATACGCATATCAATACCAAGGCACCCGTCATCTGCTGCACGGCCGAAATCCTTGCCAACGATGCGCTACGCGAGGGCGAGGACGCCGATGTGGGCTGCGTAGCCATGGATGAGTTCCACTACTTTGCCGACCCCGACCGCGGCTGGGCATGGCAGGTGCCGCTGCTCACCCTGCCCCACACGCAGTTTATGCTCATGAGTGCCACGCTCGGCGATGTCACCGCCATCGCCGCCTCGCTCGAGGAGCACACCGGCGCTGCTTGCGACCTGGTTGTCGACGCCCCGCGCCCTGTTCCGCTGAGCTACGACTATGTGACGACCTCCCTCGAGGGCACCGTCGAGCTCGCCATGCGCCGCGGAGAGGCCCCACTCTACATCGTGCACTTTAGTCAGGACGCCGCGCTTGCCACGGCACAGTCGCTTGCCAACTTTGGCATCGCTAGCAAGGAGCAGCGCGAGGCCATTAAGGAAGCTGCCAAAGGCACGAGTTTCTCCACCGCCTTCGGCAAGATTCTCAAGCGCCTGCTCGGCTGCGGCGTCGGCGTGCACCACGCCGGTATGCTGCCGCGCTATCGCCTACTGGTTGAGCGCCTGGCGCAGCAGGGCCTGCTGCCCGTCATCTGCGGCACCGACACGCTCGGCGTCGGCATCAACGTGCCCATCCACACCGTGGTGCTCACCGCGCTCACCAAGTTCGACGGTTACAAGATGCGTCGTCTGCGCGCCCGCGAGTTCCACCAGATTGCCGGTCGCGCCGGCCGCTCGGGCTTTGACACCGAGGGTATGGTAATTGCCGAGGCGCCGGAGCACGAG
>CABVAS010000091.1 GCA_902496375.1 uncultured Collinsella sp. | reverse complement strand
ACGCTGCTGTTGGCCGCCCGAGACCTGGCGCGGGAACTTGTTGCGGTGCTCGTAAAGGCCCAGCGAACGCAGCAGGTCGTCGACATTGAGCGGGTTTTTGGACAGGTGCGCCGTGACCTCGATGTTCTCCTTGATGGTGAGGTCGGGCACCAGGTTGTAGAACTGGAAGACAAAGCCCAGCTCACGGCGGCGATACTCGCCCAGGTCGGTAGGCTTGAGCACCGTGAGGTCGCAGCCGTCCACCATGATGGAGCCGGCGTCGGCATCCTCCAGGCCGCCGATCAGGTTGAGAAAGGTCGACTTGCCCGAGCCCGAGGGCCCCAGCATGACGCAGATCTCGCCGCGGTTGATGGACGTGTCGATGCCATCGAGCACCGTTAGGCGTGCATCACCGTCGCCGTAGTGCTTTTTGAGACCCTTAACCTGAACGTAGGCTTTCTGCGTTGCCATGGTATCCCCCATTGTTAGCCTCGTACTACTTTATGAGCGTAATAGTAAACCTTAGCGAACTATTTTGGGGCGAGGCCTGAAATTTATTTCAGACCAGTCATTGGGGACGTTCTTAAATGACTAGGTGGCTAGGCGTGGGATTTGGTGCGTGCGAGGGCGAGGCCTGCGGCGGCGATGGCCACGGCGAAGAGTGCCGTGACGCCCAGGTCGCAGGCGATGTCGCCCAGCACGGTGGACGTTAAATCCGAGGCGAGTGCCTTGCTGATCGCGTCGTTCACCCAATATGTCGGCACAAAATGCGCCACGGTCTGCACGGCCGAGCCCATGAGCGACAGCGGCATCCAGGCGCCGCCCAAAAACGTCATGAGCATGCCGAGTAAGTTGCCCACGCCGTTGAGCAGCTCCTCGCGCGCACCCAGGCTCGACAGCGCAAAGCCAACGGCCAGCGGCGTGCACGCCAGGGCAAACGTCGCTGCCAGCGCCAAGCACACACGGTCCACGCCAACCTCAGCGACCGCACCGGCAAAGCCCACGACGCCCATCATGCTCGACACAAACCAGATGCAGACGGTGATCACGGCGGCGGCCGCAAACACGGCAAGCGAGCGCCGGCGCTCGGAGATTGGACCGGCATCCATACGACGCACGCGCTCGGGCTCGTTCATGCCCGAGAACACCAGACCCACCGACACGATGACCGACGAGATAATCGCGTACGCACCAAAGTTGAAATACGACTCGAGCGTGGCGGCGGCCGTCGAGTCGACCTTGACCTGATCGATCTCGACCTCCGCACGCTTCGCGGCCGCATGCTCGGCCGCCTTGGCGACGTCACCGTTGGAGGCAGTGGGCTCAAGTGCCGCCGCAGCGCCCGCGAGCGAGATCCAGCGCGAGGCCTCGGCAGACGAAAGCGCCGCCGCCATGGTGCCGGAGCCGTACGTCACGTCGAGTTTGGGCAGGGACTCCCCCGCGCAAGCGGCCGCAACGAGGTCGCCCTCAAACCCCTCCGGGATAAAGAACACGCAGTCGGCGCTGCCCTTGGCACTGTTGCTCTTGGAGAGCGCGTCCGCAAGATTGTACGCATCGTCGCCGACGCCCGTGACCAGCTCAAAGCGCGAACCCAGATGCTTGGTAAGCGCACGCGAAAGGTCGCTGTCGTCGCGGTCGACCACAATCACGTTGGCATCGTAGGGCTTGTACTCGGTGAGCTGCGACGAGTTCCAGCTCACCGATGCCGCGATGAATACGCCCATGAGCGAGATGAACACCGTATAGATGAGCAGGTAGAACGGGTGCGCCAGCGCCATGCGAAGCGCGGTCTTAAAGGTGCTCATAGCGGCTCCTTCCAAAGATCAGCGTGGCGGCGGCAACGAACAGCAGCGCCATAAGGACCAGTGCGCCGGCGCGAACGGCAAAGGGGCCCAGGTCCTCAAAGAAATACAGGCGGTTGAACATGTCGCAGATAAGCTTGACGGGGTTGAGCCAGCACTCGGCAGGGCAGGCGCGGGCGACGTCGTCGGCAAGCGCCATCGCCGGCTCGCCGTAGAGGCCGGCGAACAGGGCGCACGTGGTAGCAAAGCCCGTAAGGATGCCGGACTTGGACGCCTTGCCGCCCTTAACGGGAAGCGTGCCCACAAAGAGCCCCAGGCCCGTGGCGGCAAGCGCGGAAGCGGCGCCGCCCACCAGACACAGTCCCTCGCGCCCGCCAAAGTCGACGCCCACGACCAGGCGCACATAGCCAATCGCGATCGTCATCGAGGCGAAGGAGACCAGCCACGAGCCGACAAAGATGCCGGCCAGCGACGCCGTCTTGGAAAGGCCGCCCACGCAGCGGCGCGCGCCAAGGCCCGACAGATTGGGCTGCAAATCGACGACGCTCAAGGCAGCAAACTCGGCAGACATCATCGCAACCAGGCCAAAGAGCGCGTAGTAGTAGATGACCGTGCCATCGGGCGTGGTGCGCGTCAGGCTAACGCGGCGGGTGCCGCCCTCTAGCGACAGGGCGCGCGCAACCGCCTCCGGGTCGGCGAGCGCCGCCGGGTTGTCCTGGGCAATCTGGGACATGAGCTCGGCATTTTGCGTATACGAGCTTGCCACCGTCTCCAGAATGCTGCGGTCGGTGAGCACCGACGAGGCGCGCGAGTTGTCATAGCTCGAAAGCAGCGTGAGCTTGGGCGTGCCCGCGTCGTCGACCGTATAGATGCCCGCGACCTCGCCGGCCTTAAGCGCACGGTTCGCGTCGGCTGCATCGTCGCACTCGTGGATCTCGAGCAGCTGGTCGTCGCCCTCCTTGGCAAGCGACGTCGCCACATCCTTAAAGGTCGAGGCGTCCCAGGCTTCGTCAGCGACAACGGCCACCGGCACCGGGTCGACCGTGCCGTCGGAGCTCAGATTCGCAAACATAAACATGAACATCGTGGAAAGCGCGATGGGAAAGACCGCGCCCCAGACCAATGTGCTCGGCCGACGCAGCAGCGTCTTGACCGTGGTGATGATAGTGTTGAACATGGCCGCCCCCTAGTCGCGCAGCTCGCGGCCGGTGATCTCGAGGAACACGTCGTTGAGGGTCGGCGGCTCGCTCCACACGCGGCCGAGCGCAACGTCGGCGGTGCGCAGCGTGTCGAGGATGTCGACCAGATTGTGCGGACTCGCCTCGCAGGTGCAGACGAGCTCGCCGCCGGACAGCTCAACCGAAAGCACATGCTCGAGGGCGCGCAGCCGCTCGACCGTGGCGGCCTCGACGGCGCCGACCTCGACGGTCACGCGCTCGCCCATCTGAATCATGCGCTTGAGCTCGTCGTTGGTGCCCTGCGCCAGCACGCGCCCGCCGTCCATGATCATGATGCGGCTGCAAATCTGCTCGACTTCCTCCATGTAATGGCTGGTATACACCACTGTGGCGCCCTCGTCGCGCAGGCGGCAGATGCCCTCCAGGATGGCGTTGCGGCTCTGCGGGTCGACCGCCACCGTGGGCTCGTCAAAGAAGATGAGCTCGGGCTTGTGCGCGATACCGCAGGCGATGTTGAGGCGTCGCGCTAGGCCGCCCGAGAGCTTACCGGGGCGGAACTTGGTAAAGTCGCCCAGCCCGACAAAGTCGATGGCCTCGTCCACGAGCGCGCGGCGGCGCTTGCGGTCGTTGACGTAAAGGCTGCAGAAATAGTCGATGTTCTCGCGCACCGTGAGCTCGTCAAACACCGCCACCTGCTGCGGCACCACGCCGATGCGGCGCTTGAGGTCGTAGCGGGCGGGCGTCATGGGTTCGCCGAACAGCTCGATGGCGCCTTTGTCGTAGGCAAGCAGCTGCAGAATACAGTTGATGGACGTAGTCTTGCCCGAGCCGTTGGGGCCCAGCAGGCCAAAGATCTCGCCGGGGGCAATGCTCAGGTTAAAGTGGTCGAGCGCGATAAGATCGTCGTAGCGCTTGACGAGGTTTTCGACGTGGACGATGTCTGTCATGAGGCGGCCCTTCTGTTGATTGCGGCCCGGTACGATTGCATCATCGCAGGAGCGGACGGCGCGCACCAGTGAGCTTTGTCACGAGTGCGGGGGCTCGGTCGCGTGGCCCGCTGACGCGACCGCCCCACCGTGCGGGAGGAATGTCACGGTTGCGCTAGGCGGCCCCTCCACCACGCGTAGCTTCGCGTACAATACCCGTATGAACAGGCTTTTCGACAAATCGATCGTGCTGGCGTGCTGTATTGCGGCCGCCATGGGTCTTGCCGTGGACGCTCGTCTGGTTGTGGCGTTTTGCCTTGGCATTATTGCCACCTCGCTGGCCGAGGTCGCACAGGGGAAACGCACCCGACGCGCAAGCGAGGCAGCGAGCTACGCCTGCATCATCGCGGCTGTCTTCGTGCCGCCGTTTGTGCCGTTTGCGCCTCTCGCCCTCTATGACATCGCGCGACGCGTGCGCCGCGAGCACGCCTGGGTCGCGTTGGGCATTGGCTCCGTCTTTGCCTTTGCGCTCGTCGCGGACCTTCGCGCCGATGCGCTTACCGCACGAACGCTCCTGCTGACCGCCATCCTTTCGGTTGCCGCCACCTTGCTATCGCTACGCACCGCCCAGTTGGAGCGCGAGCAGCGGCGCATGCGCCGCACCCGCGACGAGCTGCAGGAACGAGCCCTCGCGCTCGAGGCGCGCAACCGCGATCTTGCCGATCGCCAGGACTACGAAGTCGAGCTCGCGACGCTCGCCGAACGCGCCCGCATCGCGCGCGAGATCCACGATAACGTCGGGCACCAGCTCACGCGCGCCTCACTGCAGGCCGAAGCCCTACGCGTGGTCCACGCCGACGAGCCTGGCGTCGCCGCCGATTTCGCCGACGTTAAACGCACGGTTGACGAGGCGCTCCAGCTTGTGCGCGCCAGCGTCCACGCGCTCAACGACAACGCCGTCGACCTTTCCGTGCAGCTCGAACGCATTGTCGAAGGCACACGCTCGGACGGCGGCCCGCAGATTGAGCTTGAAGTTATGGCCGAACATGCGCCCGCAAACGTCGCCAACTGCTTTGCAGCGGTCCTGCGCGAAGCGCTCTCCAATACCATACGCCACGCTTGCGCCCAGACCGTCACCGTACGGTGCATGGAGCATCCGTCGTTTTACCAGCTCATTGTTACCGACGATGGCGTGGGTGAGGTCCAAGCAAGCGGCCGCGGCACCGCGGAGGGCATGGGGCTCGCCTCCATGCGCGAGCGCATCGAGGCGCTTGGCGGCACCTTCACCGCCGGCCCGCGTGCCGGCGCCGGCGGCTGGCGTGTGTTTGCCACCGTTCCCAAACAGCAAGGAGATGAGGGCCGATGAGGCTCATCGTTGTCGACGACGACCGCTTGGTGGTCGATTCGCTCAAGATTATCTTGGGCGCCCAGCCGCAGATCGAAGTGGTGGGCACCGGTGCCAACGGCAACGATGCGGTGGCGCTCTACGCCGAGCACGCACCCGATATTGCGCTGCTCGACATCCAGATGCCGGGACGCGACGGCCTTTCGGCCGCGCGCGAGATCCTTGAGCACGACCCTGCGGCGCGCGTGGTGTTTCTGACGACGTTCTCGGATGACGAGTACATTGTGTCGGCGCTCAAGCTGGGCGCCCGCGGCTACCTGATCAAGACCGATGTCGCTGCCATTCCGCCGGCGTTGGCGCAGGTCATGGACGGCAAACGCGTGCTCGAGGGCAAGGCGATCGAAGATATCAACTTTGATGGGGCGGACGTCGAGGCCGGCGCGACCCGCCGGCCCGCCGCCTTTGCCGGTCTGACCGACCGCGAGTTCGAAGTCGCCGAGCTCATCGCCCGCGGCCTCGATAACAAGGAGATTGCCGCCACCGCCTATATGGGCGAAGGCACCGTACGCAACCACATCAGCTCGATCCTTGCCAAAATGGGCCTACGCAACCGCACGCAGATCGCCATCGCCTACCTGCGAGGGTAATTACCCAACGGCCAACCGCTCCGACAGAGCAAAATAGCTGTTATCGATTTAATGCCATTTCAAAACTATGCCGGTTTACGGGGCTAAGCTCAGGGCCCCCATCCATACCCGCGTTTTCCGTAAAATGACGGCTTGTCTACCTGCGGTTTTATTTTCACGGATATCGGCATGGTTGGGAGCGCGTGACTTAGCCCCGTAAACCGGCATAGTTTTGTTCGGGCGGCCCTGCACGAGTGTCTCCGCCAGCCTCGCGGGACCAAAATGAGCCGTTTTCCTCCGTCCCCAATGGATCAGCCGAAACCGCCCGCCACGAAATCGGCCCATCTACTACGTTTGACTCGATACCCCTGACCATACCTTCGTTTTGAACAAAACCGCAGGCGTTCTACCTGCGGTTTTGTTTTTGCGCTTTTCGGCATGGTTGGGGGTAAGGGGCTAAACGTAGTAGATGGGCCGGTTTCGTGGCGAACCCTTCTCGCCTACGCACAAAAGCGCCGCCACGGAGGAGGGAGATACCTCCGTGGCGGCTGGGGCTGGGGGTG
>CABVAS010000090.1 GCA_902496375.1 uncultured Collinsella sp. | reverse complement strand
CAGCGTCGACCGGTCCGCCGTTCGTTAGAACGGCGGAACAAGATTAGTGCTCGATCAAACAACGTAAAGTTTCGCCGGCTTGCAGGTGACGCAGGTTCTCCGCGGCGATGTCGACGACGTTGTTGAGCGTGGCGGCCAGGTGGAACCAGCCGGAGACGTGTGGTGTGATGAGCATGTTGGGTGCATCCCACAGCGGGCTTGTCTCAGGCAACGGTTCGGGGTCGGTGGCGTCGACCGCGGCGCCGGCGAGATGTCCCGACTCCAGGGCGGCAACCAAGTCGTCGGCGACCACAAGGTCGCCGCGGCCGCCGTTGGCAAAGAAAGCGCCCGGTTTCATCGCGGCGAAGAACTCGGCGTTCGCCAGGCCGCGGGTCTCGGGTGTGCTGGGCATAAAGGATGCGACGATGTCAGCCTCGGTCAGGCGCTCAGACAGGGCATCCATGCCGTCCATGTCCTCAAACACAATGGGGTAGACGAGCGGATGGCGCTTGATGCCGCGGACGTGCGCGCCCATGCTGCGGCAGAGCGTGGCAAAGTGGCCACCGATGTCGCCCGCGCCCAGCACCAGCACGTTGGCGTTTTTGAGCGAGGTGACCGGCCCTAAATCCTCCCAGCGATGCTCGCGCTGCAAGTCGTGATAGTCGGGCAGGCGCTTCATCATGGAAAGGGCCATGGCAAACATGTGCTCGCTCACGGCCTGGCCATAGGCGCCCACCGAGCAAGACAGCTTGGCGTCGGCTGGCACGGTGCCGGCGGCAAGGTAGTCGTCATAGCCGGCGGTCTGCAATTGCAACAGCCGGAGATGCTCGCATGCCGTGAGCATGTCAGGGTCGATGTTGCCCAGGATCACGTCGGCATCGGCGACCTGCTCGCGCGTGACGGCATCGGCGCTCGTGTAGATAAAGTCCTCGCCCGGAGCACTAGACTCAAGAATTGCGCGATGGCGGTCGTTGACGGGCAACATAACCAGAATGTTCACAAGCAGTCCTCTCCGCTCGACCTGCCAAAAAGGGACAGGTTTATTTTGGCAGGTTATATCAGGCGAAACGTTTAAATAAAACGCCGGATGCAAGACGGGCGTGCCCGTCAGCATCCGGCGTCCGCACGGCTACCAGCTCAGCAGCTCGTAGCCATCCTCGGTCACCACGAGTTGTACCTCGCACTGGGCCGAATCGCTGCCGTCCTTGGTACGCACGCACCAACCGTCGCCCTTGCTGATCTTGATGTCGGGCGCTCCGGCGTTGACCATGGGCTCGATGGTAAAGACCATGCCCGGAGCCATGATGGTGTCCACATCGGGCGCCTCGGTGGTAAAGCCGACAAACGGGTCCTCGTGGAACTCCTTACCGATGCCGTGTCCGCCGTACTCGCGCACCACGCTAAAGCCGGCGTCCTCGACCGTCTTTTGCACGGCCTCGGCCATCACGGACAGCGGTAGCCATGGCTTGACGGCCGCCAGACCCGCCTCCACGCTGGCGCGGGTGACGTCGACCAGGCGCTGGCGCTCGGCCGAGACCTCGCCGATGCAGAACATACGGCTCGAATCACTAAAGTAACCGTCTAGGATCGTAGAGCAGTCCACGTTGATGATGTCGCCCTCGTGCAGCACATCCGCATCGCAGGGGATACCGTGGCAGACGACGTCGTTGATCGAGGTGCACACGCTCTTGGGATAGCCCTCGTAGTTAAGATCGGCCGGCGTGCCGCCGTGCTCGACGGTGTAGTCGTAGATCATCTGGTCGATCTGGTTGGTGGTCATGCCCGCGGCGATGTGTTCGCCCACATAATCGAGCACGCCCACGTTGATGGCTGTCGAGCGCTTGATGCCCTCGATATCGGCGGGCGTCTTGTAGAGCGTGCGGGGCAAAACCTCCCAGCCCTCTTCCCACAGGCGTTCAAGGCGCTCATCAAAGGCGCTATGGCATTTCTTATATTTTTTGCCGCTGCCGCACCAGCAAGCGTCGTTGCGGCCGGGCACAGGTCCGTTGTCAAACATGGCTAACTTCCTTTCATCCGCAGCTAGTATAGCCCACCCACGCGTCCATAAAAGTTGCGGTGATATAGTTCCGATTTAAGCGGTTTAACAGCATAAATAGGAACTATATCACCGCAACTGATGGAGCGGGATGGCGGACACTGGCTGCTGCGTGGTTTTGCTAGTAGCTCACCTGGCAGGGAATGCCGATGGCGCGCACGCGCGCGGCAATGGCGTCGAGCACCTCAGGCGCCGCTTTGGCAAGGCCGGCGACCGGTGTCTCGCGCGCCACCGTGTAGATGGTCGCTTCTTGTGGGCGAATGCGCTCGAGCGCCGCGAGCCAGGGGGCAACGTACTCCTCGCCGATGTTGTCGATGAGCTTGCCTTGATACTCGCCGGTCAAAAAGATCGTCTGGATAATAACGTGACCGTCAAAGCTTGCGAACGTCTCGATCTGGTGCTCGACGTCGTAGGGGCCAACGGGCTGGTCGAGCAGTTGGATAAACGCCGGGTCGACGGTATCGAGCTTAAGAATGTTGTCGTCGACCATCATGAGCGCGTCGTGCACCTCGGGGCGGTCGGCGCGCGTGCCGTTGGAGAGCACGGCGATCTTGGAGTTTGGGGCAAGCTCGTTGCGCAGCGCGACGGCGCCGGCGATGGCCTGCGGAAACTCCGGTGCGGCGGTGGGCTCGCCGTTGCCTGCGAAGGTGATCACATCGGGAAGTTCGCCCTCGGTTGCCATCTCGCGCAGCTTTGCCTCGAGCGCGTCGAGTACCACGGCAGCTGTGTTGTACGGCTCGTGACAGGGGCGCTCGGCGTTGAGGCCGTTTTCGCAGTAAATGCAGTCGAACGTGCAGATTTTGCCGCTGGCCGGCATCATGTTGACGCCGAGCGAGAGACCAAGGCGACGGCTGCGAACGGGCCCAAAGATGGGGCTGGCATTCAAAAACGTAGACATAGGCATATGCTCCTCAAGACAATTGTGCCTAAGCATAGCATCGGCTCCAAAGCAAGGTGTAGGCTCTTGCTTTACAAGTTTCGTTTTTTCACGTCGCTCATTATGCCGTGTCATGAAAAGCCTCGGGTCGGGTAAAGTTAATCTGTTAACAAGGCGTAAAGAAATGCGGGTCTATCCAGCCGTACTGACGCGCAACTGGATGGGCGTTGATGATGGGGGCACAACATGGATTTTACGGTCGAGAATGCGGGCACCACGATTGCCTGTCGCGAATATGCCGGCCCGGATGTGTCGCCTGATACTCCTGCCTTGGTGTGCGTGCACGGCGCTTGTGTCGACGGCACATTTTTCGACGGCATTGCATGTGAGCTCAGTCACAACTACCGCGTAATTGCCTACGACCGCCGCGGCTGTGGCGGCAGCAGCGAAGCGGCAGACGGCAGCTATGATCTTGCCGCTCAGGCCGCCGACCTGCAGGCCGTGATCGAACACGTTGGCGCTCCGACAAATGTGCTTGCGCACAGCGCCGGTACGTTGGTGGCGCTGGAGCTTCTTCGCATCGAACCCCATCTCGTCGCCCGTGCGATTCTGCATGAGCCGGCTGTGTCGGCCGAAGGCGTCGGCATGGGCGCGGCTCCGATTTTGCTCGATATGATTGCGGCTGGAAAGGTTTCAAGGGCGCTTCGGCTTTTCTTGGGAGCTCTCGGCGACTTGGACCCCGAGGCTCCTGGGACGACCGAAGCGGAAGCCAAGCATGCCCTGCGCAATGGTCGTTGCTTTATGGCCAATGAATACGGAACAAATATGACATATGCTCCCGACTGGGAGCGCGCCCGAGAATCAAAGGCGGTGTCGGCTGTGTTTTTGGGCGAGCTTTCGGTCGGTACACCTCGCGAGGCGGGCACGAGGATGGCGGCTGAGCTTTTGGGCTGTCCACTCGTAATGGTTCCCGGCGCGCACAACGGCCTGCGCGATCGCCCGACAGCGGCTGCCCAGACTGTCCGTGGCATCCTGGGGCTCTAACAGCTGCAAAAAACAAAACAGCCTTCACTCGCAAACGTTTCGGCCGTGTCAACAAATGTGCTCAAGACCTCACGTCTGCGGCTTCAATCGCGCCGTCTGCCAACTCATAAAAATGTAACAGCATTCACGTGCTTACCTGCATCGGCAAGGTGTTAACCTTGTAACATTTGGAACCCACCGCTACCATGCGAAACTATCGAAAGGGCCCCATATGCTCAATAATCACGAGGTCAATCTAACCGACGAGGAGGCTGCCGCTGAGGTCGCCCGCGTCGCGAAGACCTACCCCGTGGTACGTTTGCTGTCGGCCGATCAGATTAAGAGCGAGCCTAACTGCCTGCTCGCCGGCGATCGCTGCCCTTGTCTGCGTCAGTCGAGTCTTGAGGCTTTGGCAGACTCCGATGAGGTGTCGGAGCAACTGCTCAACGATGGTGTTGAGTACCGCGCTCGCCTACGCCCTCTAAAGGTCGAGGGCGAGCCTCGCGTCTTGCTGATGGTGCGTCCGATCGATGAACAAGAGGCTGCAGAAGAGGACCTTGTCTACACCGATGTGCTGACGAGCGTGCGCAATCGCCGATATTACGAAGAAAAGCTCCGTAGCGCTCGCATGAAGGCTGGCGTGGCGGTGATCGACCTTGATGATTTTAAGGTCTTCAACGATACGTGTGGCCGTCATGCCGGCGACCTTGCGCTCGGTGCTGTGGCGACAGCCATACGCAGCGGAATTCGTTCGACTGATGAGCTCGTACGCTATGGCTGCGACAAGTTTGTGGTCGTCATGCCCAATATTCCTTCCGATGACTTCACCCGTCGCCTGCATCAGGTGTCCGATGCCGTTCATGCCACGATTGTTCCGGGCCATGAGTACGTGAGCCTGACGGCATGTGTTGGTGGCGTTCGTATTCATGGCGAGACGGTCGATGAGGGCGTTGGCCGCGCTGTCCAGTTATTGAGCCGCGCTAAGGCAAAAGCCGGTACGGTCGTGACCGATGCCGATTCCATCGAAGCCTTCCAAAGCGACAAGCCTTTGGTGCTTATTGTCGATGACTCCGAGATGAACCGAGCCATTCTCAACGAGATGCTCAAGGACGAGTATTGCATCCTCGAGGCCGCCAACGGTCATACGGCGCTCGACATGGTCGACCGCTATGGCGATGAGCTGTCGCTCGTGCTGCTGGATATTGTCATGCCGGGCGTGAGCGGCTTTGAGGTGCTGGCCGATCTGTCGCGCCGATCGGTTGTTGACGATCTGCCTGTCATCATGATTTCGAGCGAAGAATCCGACGATGTGGTTCTGCGTGCATACGAGCTGGGCGCCTCGGACTATATCAGCCGCCCGTTTGACGCCCGTGTCGTGCGCCGTCGTGTAAGCAACACTATCCGTCTGTACGCCAAACAGCGCCGCCTGACGAGCCTGCTGTCCCAGCAGTACAACGAGCGCGTCAAGAACAGTCGCATGCTCATCGACATCATGGCCGGCGTCATGGAGCTTCGCAACGGCGAGAGCGGCAGACACGTTACGAACATCGAGAAGCTGACCGAGCTGCTGCTTGGCTGTCTGGTCCAGCGTAGCGACACCATCTCCCTCGACAATGAGGAACGCTCTACGATTGCCCTGGCTTCGGCGCTGCACGATATCGGCAAGATGTCGATTGACGATGCGATTCTCAACAAACCCGGGCGCCTTACGCCCGAGGAGTTCGAGATTATGAAGACGCATACCACGATGGGCGCCGACATGTTGCTTGAGCTGGGCCGCCATCACGTCGGCAATGCGCTTATGGAATATGTGTACCAGATTGCGCGTTGGCATCACGAGCGCTGGGACGGCAGGGGTTATCCCGATGGCCTTAAAGGCAACGAGATTCCCATTGCCGCGCAGGTGGTCTCGGTGGCCGACGTGTACGATGCGCTGACGAGCGTGCGCGTGTACAAGGACGCTATCCCGCACAAGGAGGCGATCCAGATGATCCTGGACGGTAAGTGCGGCACCTTTAACCCGCTGTTGCTCGACTGCCTGCTCGAGGTGCAAGACCGTATTGCCGAGACGTTGGCACGCCCCGCCGATGTCGTCGCGTTTCCCACGATTTAGTTTGACCAAAGGAGTTTTAATCCATGATTTCCATGCGTGAGGCGTATGAGAAGATTGGCGCCAATTATGATGACGCGTGCGCTCGGCTGATGGGCGAGGAAATGCTTAGCCGCTTTGCCCTCAAGTTTTTGGATGACGAGAGCATGGACAAGCTGGAGGCCGCCATGGCGGCGGGAGACGCCGAAGGTGCGTTTATGGCGGCGCACACGCTCAAGGGCGTGAGTCAGAACCTGGGATTCGATAACCTGTATGAGCCGGCGGTCGTGGTGACCGAGGCGCTGCGCGGCGCCGATACCGTTGACGGCGCTCGCGAGGGAATGCATGCGCTGCAGCAGCAATATGCGGCAACGATGTCGGCCCTGCGCGAAGCGGCCGAATAAGAGCTTGCGAGCCTTGGGCTGTGTGTCCCGGCCATATATAGGTAAAAGGGCGCCCCGCCGGACCATGTGGCAATCTATAGATCGG
>CABVAS010000089.1 GCA_902496375.1 uncultured Collinsella sp. | reverse complement strand
CCCGTCGAGAAGCATGCCAACGTGATCGAGCTCGCCGCCGGCACCGACGACGTGCCGCTCGGCGACCGCAAGAACATGTGCTACATGGGCTCCACCGTGGTGTACGGCCGTGGCCGCGCCGTCGTAGTCGGTACCGGTATGAACACCGAGATGGGTAAGATCGCCGGCGCCCTGGCCGAGGCCAAGGAAGAGCTCACGCCGCTGCAGGTGAAGCTTGCCGAGCTCAGCCGCATCCTCACTATCATGGTTATCGTCATCTGCGTCGTTATCTTTGGCGTCGACATCATCCGCCACGGCGTGGGCAACGTTCTCACCGACCCGACCGCGCTGCTCGATACCTTTATGGTCGCTGTCTCGCTTGCCGTCGCCGCCATCCCTGAGGGTCTGGTTGCCGTCGTGACTATCGTGCTTTCGCTCGGCGTGACCAAAATGGCCAAGCGCCAGGCGATTATCCGCAAGCTCTCTGCCGTCGAGACCCTTGGCTGCACGCAGACCATCTGCTCCGACAAGACCGGTACCCTTACCCAAAACAAGATGACCGTCGTCAAGCACGAGCTCGCTGCGCCTAAGGAGAAGTTCCTGGCCGGTATGGCGCTGTGCTCCGATGCCCAGTGGGACGAGGACCTGGGCGAGGCCGTTGGTGAGCCGACTGAGTGCGCGCTCGTCAACGATGCCGGCAAGGCTGGTCTTACTGGCCTGACTGCCGAGCACCCGCGCGTGGGCGAGGCCCCGTTCGACTCGGGCCGCAAGATGATGTCCGTGGTCGTCGAGACCCTGGATGGCGAGTACGAGCAGTACACCAAGGGCGCGCCCGACGTGGTGATTGGCCTGTGCACCCATATCTACGAGGGCGATAAGGTTGTCCCCCTGACCGAGGAACGTCGTGCCGAGCTCGTGGCCGCCAACAAGGCCATGGCCGACGAGGCCCTGCGCGTGCTGGCGCTGGCAAGCCGCACCTACACCGAGGTCCCGGCCGACTGCAGTCCCGCCGCGCTCGAGCATGACCTGGTCTTCTGCGGCCTGTCCGGCATGATTGACCCGGTTCGTCCCGAGGTCGCCGACGCCATCCGCGAGGCGCACGATGCCGGTATCCGCACCGTCATGATCACGGGCGACCACATCGACACCGCCGTGGCCATCGCCAAGCAGCTGGGCATCGTCACCGATCGCAGCCATGCCATCACCGGTGCCGACCTCGATCGCATGAGCGATGAGGAACTCGACGCGCACATCGAGGACTACGGCGTGTACGCCCGCGTCCAGCCCGAGCACAAGACACGCATCGTCGAGGCTTGGAAGTCGCGCGACCAGATCGTGGCCATGACGGGCGACGGCGTCAACGACGCCCCGTCCATCAAGCGCGCCGACATCGGCGTCGGTATGGGCATCACCGGCACCGACGTCACCAAGAACGTTGCCGACATGGTGCTTGCCGACGACAACTTCGCCACCATCATCGGTGCCTGCGAAGAGGGCCGTCGCATCTACGACAACATCCGCAAGGTCATCCAGTTCCTGCTTTCGGCCAACCTTGCTGAGGTGTTCTCGGTGTTTATCGCCACGCTCATCGGCTTTACCATCTTCCAGCCGGTGCAGCTGCTGTGGGTGAACCTGGTCACCGACTGTTTCCCCGCGCTCGCGCTGGGCATGGAGGACGCCGAGGGCGACATCATGAAGCGCAAGCCGCGCAACGCCAAGGACGGCGTCTTTGCCGGACATATGGGTCTGGACTGCGTGGTCCAGGGCCTGATCATCACCGTGCTGGTGCTGGCGAGCTTCTTTGTGGGCGTGTACTTTGACATGGGCTACATCCACATCGCCGATATGATCGCCGGCAATGCCGACGAGGAAGGCGTGATGATGGCGTTCATCACACTCAACATGGTCGAGATTTTCCACTGCTTCAATATGCGCAGCCGTCGTGCGTCGCTGTTCACCATGAAGAAGCAGAACAAGTGGCTGTGGGCTTCTGCCGCGCTGGCACTGGTGCTGACGGTGATCGTGACCGTGCAGCCGACGCTTGCCGAGATGTTCTTCGGCCCTGTGACGCTTGAACTCAAGGGCGTTCTTGCCGCGCTGGGTCTGGCCTTCCTAATCATTCCGCTGATGGAGATCTACAAGGCGATCATGCGCGCGGTCGAAAAAGAGTAGGTCGAAAGGCCATCCCTCCCACCGGCCCGACCGCCTGCGGGGTTTCTTCTTCGCTGGTCCTCGCGCTTCGCGCTGCGGGATCGCTCAGAAGAAACCCCTCTCGGCGGTCGGGCCTTCGGACAACCTCTCGGGACCGTAAGCTGAGGGAAAGTTTGTGAGCCGATCGAGCGTTTGCTCGACCGGCTCTTTTTGATTTAGGGCTTTGCCCGGCCAGCTCTTTTTGATTTAAAATACCTGCTCAGTTGTGATTTATGGTGCTGGGAGGCGCTTGTGGGCAAGGCTAAGGCTAAGGCGAAGAAAAAGACGACGGGGGCGCGGGCTAAGCGCGATCGTCGTCGGAAGCTCGCGACCGAAGCCCCCGCGTCTGCCGAGGAGCTGCTGGCAAACGTGCCGGGACTTGACGCGCTGCAGGATGTTCCGGCGTTCGATGACCTGCCGGTCGATGAAGCTCAGCAGGCGGCATTTGACGACTTTTGCGCACATACCGAGGAGCCCGAGCAGATGCAGCTTGGCGCCGTGGTGCGCTTGGATCGCGGGTTTCCGCTGGTGGCGACTGCCGACGACACCTTCCGCGCCGAGCATGCCGTGGGGTTTGCCAAGTCGCGCGGCGAGGACGAGGTCCTGCTGCCTGCCGTGGGCGACCGTGTGGCGGTGCGCCGCGCTCCCGGGCACGATATGGGCGTGATTGAGTGCGTGCTGCCGCGCCGTACGAGCTTTGAGCGTTGGCGCGGCCGTGCCCGCGGAGAGCGTCAGGTGCTCTGCTCCAACGTGGATTGCGTGCTAATCGTGCAGGCGCTCGGTGCCGGTGAGGTGCTGCTCGACCGCGTGGCGCGCTCGCTGGTGTTGGCGCTCGACTGCGATGCCGAACCGGTGGTGGTGCTCACCAAAGCTGATCGCTGCGATGCCGAGGAGCTCGAGCGCGATCTGGACCGCGTGCGCCGCCTGGTGGGTCCGGACGTGCGCGTGATCGTGACGTCCTCTGCCGAGGGGCGCGGCCTGGACGAGGTTCGTTCCTGCGTGCCTGCCGGGAGCTGCGCCATGATTCTGGGCGAGTCGGGTGCCGGCAAGTCGACGCTGCTCAATGCGCTGCTGGGCCACGATACGTTGGCGACTGGCGGTGTGCGCGAACGCGACGACCAGGGCCGTCACACTACCGTCGCGCGCGTGATGGTGGCACTGCCGGGCGACGCCGGCGTGATCGCCGATGCCCCGGGCCTGCGCAGCTTACCGCTCGTGGGTCACGAGCGGGGTCTGGCGCGCGCCTTCCCCGAGATTGTCGAGGCATCGCGCGCGTGCCGGTTTGGCGATTGCACGCATACCCATGAGCCGGGTTGTGCCGTTCGCGAGGCCGAGGACGCCGGGCAGATCGACAGCCTGCGTTTGGAAACGTTCCAAAACCTGGCGTCATCCATGCGCGTGAGTGCTCAAATGCTCGATCCCGATGTCCACCTGTAATTGATTTTTCCTATGACAGCCGTCTTCCAACTGTTCGGGAGACGGCTTTTTTGCTGCGAAAAAGCCTCGAAACATGCAGTTTGCTGACGTGCTGACCAAAACCTTGCCACGAGCTTGACGGGCTGGTTAGTTTTTGGTCAGCGATTGGTTTGACATCGAAAACCGAGATCGCGATTGCGCCGCTTTGCACTCTGACCACCCAGACAATGGTGGTACGGGCATTCGCCCGGCACTGCCATGAGAGGAGCGGCCGTGAACAAGAGCAAGCGCATCGCCATCAGTCTGGTCGCGGGCGTGCTCGCTGCGCTGCTCTGCATGGTTTACTGCTCGTCGATCCGCTCGCAAGCCGAACAGGTCCAGGCTGAGACCTTGGCCAAGTACGGTGGCGATCGCGTCGAGGTATGCGTCGCGGCGCGCGATATCGATGTGGGCGAGACCCTCGATGAGACCAATGTCATAACCCAGGAATGGCTGACGAGCCTGCTGCCGCGTGACGCGGCGACCGAGCTGCGCCAGGTGCGCGGCGACGTGACGACTTCGCGTATTCCCAAAAACGCCGTGATCTGCAATGTCTACACCAAGGCCGAGAGCCACAAGCTCGAGGTGCCTAAGGGCAAGGTCGCCGTTTCGGTGGCGGTCGATGCCGAGCACTCGGTCGGCGGTGCCACGGGCGTGGGCAGCTATGTGGACGTGTACGTGCAAAAAGATGGCGTAACCGATCGGTTGTGCGGCGCGCACGTGATCGATACCAGTGAGAATTCCGGTGCCACGCGCGAGGGCAAGATCGAATGGGTGACGCTGGCGGCTGACCCCGAAGACGTCAAGGAACTGCTGGGAGCCTCGGGCAAGGGAACGGTCAGCTTGACGATTCCCGCCACGGCGCGCGGCAAAAAGAGCGGAGGCGACGAGTGATGAAGGCGATCTGGCTTGCGTGCTGCGCGTGCGGCGATTACGGGCTGTTGCAGCAGGAAGTCGAGGGCCGTGATGCGGGTGCACAGGTGCTTCGCGTGGGTGACCTGGACGGGCTGGTTTCCATGGCGCGGGCGTTTCCGTCGCGCCGCGGGGCTGCCATTATCGCGGCGTCTCTGTTTGATACCGAAGATGTGCGCAAGACTGTTGCGCGCCTGACGGCCGAAGGCCGCGTGAGTCGCGTGGTCGTGTTGATAGAAGCGCTCGATCCGTCGGATATCGAGGGGCTGTTTCGCGCGGGGGCGACCGAGGTCATCGCTGCACACAGTATATGCGGCAACGGGCGCGCGGGCGAGGGAGCGGTTGATTCCGATCGGCGCATGACGATTGAGCCCGATGCTTTTGTTGATAGGGAACCCGGGGCGCCTCGCGCTACAAGAGGCCCGCGTGTTGATGATTATGGAAAAGCGGAAGCTGAGCATGGTCGGCGCCCCCGGAACCCCCTTGTATACGATGACGCTGGAGAGCCGGCGCAGCATGCTGGCGACTCCCCGGCTGTAGATATGGGATACGTGCACGGCGTGAATCTGGCGGATGAACTCGACGAAGTTGAGGGCTTTGCCGGGTGCGGCGAGTTATCGCTGATGCAGCATGAGCAGATTGCACAGAACGAGCCTGCCTCGCAGACCGAACAAGCTGCCATGCCGGCTTGGACGCAGCGTGTGGTTGCGGCGGGGGAGACGGGGACGCTGTCACCGAGACGCTGCCGCTCCGCAGCATCGAGCTCCGGTCATCTGCGCCATTTCGGGTTCGGGCGGTTGCGGCAAGTCGACGATCATTGCCACCATGGCACACACATCGTCGCTGTTGGGCTTGCGTGCCGCCGTGCTCGACCTGGACCTGATGTTTGGAAACCTTTACGACTTGTTAGGCGTCGATGCTCCGCGCGATATGGCGGCACTTATCGAGCCGGCGGCGGCGGGCGCGCTCACCGAGCCGGATATCGTAGCCACATCGATGCGCGTGGCGCCAGGCGTTACGCTCTGGGGTCCCGTTGCGGCGCCCGAGCAAGCCGAGCTCATGGCACGTCCGGTGGAGCTACTGCTTGATGTTTTGCGTCGCGAATCCGACGTGGTCTTTATCGATACCTCGGTCTTTTGGGGCGACGCCGTGGCGGCTGCGGTGGCGGCGAGCGACCGTTGCCTGATCGTTGGCGATGCTGCGGTGTCGTCCGCGACATCGGCGTCGCGCGTCATTGAACTGGCAAGTCGAGTAGGTGTGCCGCGCACGCGCATGAGCGCCGTGTTCAACCGGTTCGGTGCGCGCGGGGCAGACGAGGACGTCGCCATGCGCTTTGAGATTGCCTGTGCGTTGAGCTCCAAGATTCGTATCGCCGATGGCGGGCAGGATCTCGCCGCGCTCATGGCGTTTGGGCGCGCTGATGAGGCAGTGGGGCAGACCAGCGCTTTTGCGACCAGCGTGCGCGAGGCCACGCGCGAGATGCTCGTGGAACTGGGGTGCGCCGTCGGCCCTTGGAGCGATATGGTCGCCGACCGTGCAACGCGCACCGAACGCCCGCGTATCCGCCTTCCCTGGTCGCGCGAGGGTGATCAGCGATGAGCCTGCAAACGAGGATTAAGGCTGCCGGCGCTGCAGCGGGGGCAGCGCCTGTAGATGCTGGGCGTCGCCGCGCGGTGAAACGACGCACCAAGCGCGCCGTGATGGACCGCATGGGTTACGACGAAGTGGCGCGTATCAGCGCCTATATCGACCCGGCACTTGCCCGCTCGGAATTGCGTCCCGCGGTGGAGGCGGCGCTCAATGTTGAGGAACCGACCGATCTCGCGACGACCGAGCGCGAGACCATCATCGACGAGATTTTGGATGACGTAGTGGGCCTGGGGCCGTTGCAGCCGCTCATCGAGGACGACACCGTTACCGAGATCATGATCAACGGCTGCCGCTCGGCTTTCTTTGAACGCGGCGGCGTCTTGCACCCCATCGAGCATGCGTTTGAGGATGATGA
>CABVAS010000088.1 GCA_902496375.1 uncultured Collinsella sp. | reverse complement strand
AACAATCGCATATGGCGAGACCGGGCGCAGCCCGCGACGACGGTCATAAGACATGACGGACCACCGCTCGCGCGGCCGATGTCCACCAGGAAGTTCCCTGCTGGGACACCCCCCCCGATAACATTATTCACGAGTAGAGACGTCGTCTCTCTGAGCTCCTGCATAATTTCCTCCCCAGCCACACGGTGACCTGCCTGGGCACCCCCCGGAGGGCCGAGGCAGTCTGACACATGCCCGCAGTCGTTCAAGAAATACCAACCCCAGCATATGCTTCTGAAGATATTATAGTCTTTTTATATAACAGTTTTTATCTCATTACCGATGAAACCGGTTGCCAGTTGCCGGCTCAATCCCTTTGTCGCATTCTAGAGCGTGTGGAGCAGGGCGATGAGGAAGCGGATGCCTTGGAGGTAGGCGCGACGGGTGATGCGCTCGTTGGTGCCGTGGACGCCGCGGTCGCATTCGTCATCGTCGACCACAAAGGCGGAGAAGCGGATGCACTCGTGGCAAATGCGCTGGTAGTTGGCGGCGTCGGTTGCACCAATCACGGTCGAGGGCACGATGCTCATCGGCTCTTGGCCCACCGCAGACGATCCGTTTTCCTCCGTCCCCCTGGGATCACGGAAATAGCGGGTGGCAATGGCGCGAACGGCCTCGAGCCCCGGACCGCCCACGCGCGGGGACGGCGAGGGCTCGGAGCTGCCGGGACCCAGCTCGACCTCGACTCGGCCAGCGAGCCCAGCGGCGGCAACGGCCTCGCGGCAGCAGGCCACGACATCGGCCACGCTCGTACCCTCGAGCATGCGGAAGTTAATGTTGGCCCACATATCCTGCGGCATTACGTTGGCGCCGGTGCTGCCACCCTCGATCTGCGTGGGCGCGCAGGTGGTCGTCACCAGCGGATAGAGCTTTTTGCTGGCGAGGCAATCGCGGACAATGGCATCCCCGTTGGCGGCAATTTCATCGGCCGTGTAGAGCCCCAACTCGACGAGTTGGGCGGCAAGCAAGTCGGTCACGCGCGTCGGCCACTCGATATCGCAGATTGCGGTGATGGCACGGCTGAGCACCTCGAGTGAAGTGCCCCCGTAGGGGTTGGAGGAATGCCCGCCCTCGCTACGCGTCCTCAACACGATATCGGCGTAGCCCTTCTCCGCGAGATCGGCATGCATAAGCCAGCCCTCGCCCGCGCCGTACTCGGCAGCCGGAACGATGCGGTAGTCGCCCTCGTCGATCAGGTACTCAAGCTCAATGCCGCGCTCTTCGAGCACGCGGCCGATGGCACCCGCACCGAACTGCGTGGTTTCCTCGTCCTGGCCAAAAGCCAGCAGCAGGGTGCGCTCGTGCTCCCAGCCGTGTGCGAGCGCATACTCAACCGCCTCGAGAATGCCTGCGACCAGGTCTTTCATATCGATGGCGCCGCGACCCCAAATGTAGGTGTCGTCCACATGTCCGCTAAAGGGGACATGCGTCCAGTCAGCCTCGGTGCCGGGTACCACGGGAACCACGTCCATGTGGCCCATGAGCATGACGGGTTTGAGGGCAGGGTCGGAACCGCTAAGCGTCACCAATAGCGAATGGTCGATAAGCTCGACCTTACCCGCCGTAAATACGTGCGGCCAAGCCTGCTGCATATACGCGCGCAGGTCGTCGAACGGCTGCCAGTTCACCGCCTCGGCATCCATACTCGAGATGGTCGGAAACGACAGCACGCGGCCCAGGTGCTCGCACGCACCAGCTTCGTCCAAATCGGCAAAATCATCCTCATGCGCAAAGAAGCGCCAAACCTCGGCCATGACATCCTTTCGATTGTGATGACGAGGGCCGCCCCACCGGAGCGGCCCTGCCACATAAGCGTTTGCGGTCGGTTACTTGTCCTCGAGATAACGCGAGAGGAACTCACGAGTGCGCTGGTGTTTGGGGTTGCCAAAGAGCTCGGCCGGCGCGGCGTCCTCGAGTACCACGCCCTTGTCCATAAAGACCACGCGGTCGGATACGGTTCGGGCAAAGGCCATCTCATGCGTGACGACGACCATGGTCATGCCGTCGGCAGCGAGCTTGCGCATGACCTCGAGCACCTCGCCCACGATCTCGGGGTCGAGTGCCGAAGTCGGCTCGTCGAACAGCATGATCTGCGGATTCATGCACAGGGCGCGCGCGATGGCCACGCGCTGCTTTTGGCCACCGGACAGGCGACCCACGGCGGCGTGCGCGAACTTTTCGAGCCCCACACTCGTCAGATGCTCCATTGCGACCTTCTCGGCCTCGGCCTTGCTCATCTTTTTGAGCGTGACGGGCGCAAGCGTGCAGTTGTCGAGCACATCCATGTTGTTGAACAGGTTAAAGCCCTGGAACACCATGCCGATGTCCTCACGCAGCTTGTTAATGTTGCAGCGCTCGGCCGTAAGGTCCTGGCCGTGGAACCAGATGTGGCCCGCGTCCGGGGTCTCGAGCAGGTTGAGGCAGCGCAGGAAGGTCGACTTGCCCGAGCCCGAGGCGCCGATGATGGTGACGACCTCGCCGGGGTTAACGGACAGGTCGATGCCCTTGAGCACCTCGAGCGAGCCGAAGCTCTTGCGCAGGCCCTCGACGCGGATGAGCGGGCCATTGGTCTGTGCGGCGGCCGTGGTGCTGGTAGTGGCGGTATCTGCCATGATGATTCTCCTCGTCTTGAGCCTAATTGGAGCTGGGCAGCGTTGCCGGGGCCTCGGCGCCGAGCTTTTTGCCAAAGGCTTCGAGCAGGCGGCTCGCCACGAGCGTCAGGATCAGGTAGACCACGAGCGCCACGCAGTAGACCTCCATCTGGCGGTAGTACACGCCGGCGACGGTGGTGGTGGCGTACATGAGGTCGAACACGCCGATGACCGAGAGCACCGACGAGTCCTTGATGTTGATGATGAGCTCGTTGGTGAGCGCCGGGATCGCGTTTTTAATACCCTGAGGGAACACGACCTTGCGCATAGCCTGCCACTGCGACAGGCCCAGCGAGCGCGCTGCCTCGGCCTGGCCGGGATCGATGGACTCGATGCCGCCGCGCAGGACCTCCATCATGTAGGCGGTAGAGTTGAGCGAGATGGTGACGAGGCCGGCGGTGAAGGTACTCCAGATCTGGTTGGCCTGGGCGGTCTCGAAGCCCATGCCGCGCAAAACGGTGAAGCCCGCGTAATAGATGAGTAGGCCCTGGACCATCATGGGCGTGCCACGCACGCTGGTGGAGTAGATGGTCGCAAAGCCGCGGCCGACGCTCTTAAAGAAGCGCACCAGGTCGTTGTCCACGCGATCGAAGGTCTGAATGCGCAAAAACACAAAGAGCAGCGCCAAGAAGAAGGCGATGACCGTGCCGAAGGTGGCAAGCGCGATGGTGATCTCGATACCGCGGATAAAGAAGTCGCCGCTCTTGTAGGTCATGTAGACCAAGCTCGACAGAAAGTCGCTGGGATTGGAGTCCGAGACAATGCTCACCTGCACCAGGTCGACAAACGACATGACGCAGCGGTCGATAAAGAAGATCGCCGCGATGGCAACCACGACATAGCTGCCCAGGCGCGCGCCGCGACGGCAACGCTCAGATGCAAACGGCGACGTTTCGCGATAGTCGTTCCAGTGCATAACCTTGGTGACGAGCGCCGCTGCCGACACGACGATCCAGGCCCAAAGAATCGCCCAAAGGCAATCCTGGAAGATGCCGGTGGGCGCCAAAAAGCTCAGCGGCGTGGGGTTGCGCTGGCTAAATGCCAAGCCGAGCGCCGCGATAACGCTCGTGCCCAGGTACACATAACGGTGGTCGGCCTTGATAAAGGAGGCCAGACGATTGATGCCTTTCATGCTGCCTCCCTATGCCGGCTGACGGTCGAGGCACGCGTCCCACATCTGGTCGCGCTCCTCCTGGCTGATGCCCTTGAGTGTCTTGTCGATGAGCTTAAGCAGTTTGTCCGAGCCCTTGCGGCAACCGACATTTGCCGTGACCTCCTGCTTAAAGCCCTCGCCCTCGGCAAAGTGGATGGGGACGATACCGGGATTTTGGGCCATATAGCCCTTTTCGTTCTCCGTGTTGTAGGTCACGGCGTCGCACGTGCCCTGCAGCAGATTCGAGAACACCGTGGGGACCGAATCGACCGGGTTCTTGTGCACAACGCCCGGAATCTCGTCGATGACGGTATCGAGCATGGTGTCCTTTTGGCCGAGCACCGTGGCACCGCTGAAGTCGCTAAGCTTGGTGGCGTTTTGGTAGGGCGAGCCCTCTTTTACGAACAGGCCAAAGTAGCCAATGAAGTACGGGTCGGAAAAGCCGACGGACTCCTCGCGCTCGGGCGTGGCGCTCATACCGGCGATGATGAGGTCAATCTGGCCGTTGTTGAGCGAGTCGATAAGGCCCGAGAAGCTCTGCTTGACGGCAACGGGCTCGCCGCCGAGAGCCTTGCAGACGATCTTGGCGATCTGCACGTCGTAGCCATCGGCATAGGCGCCCTGCACGTTGTCGATGGGGATCGTGAACTCGCTGGCCTCGGAAACCTGCCAGTTGTACGGGGCGTAGGCCGCCTCCATGCCGATGCGGATCTTATCCTTGCCGATCACAGAATCGGACAGGTCATCGCGACCGCCGCCCGTCGTGGGCTGAACTACTTCCAGCGTGGAGGGACGCTGGCAGCCGGCAAGTGCGCCGGCGACGACAGAAGCGCTCGCAGCGAGAGCGCTACCCAAAAAGATGCGACGGCTGCATACCGGCTGTGGATGCGCGTCGCGTTGATGGGGAGAATGCATAATCTGCCTTCCCTGTTGAATCGTATGCTGACGACTTAACAGGATATACGCCAGCGACCAGCAGCGCAGCACAAGCTCGAAAAATTAATAGACACACGGTAGTCATTGGGAGCGTCGATGTTTTGGCAATGCCAGCGGGCGCCACCCAGAGCGAACAAGTTGGCATGAAAAAGGCAGGGCATAGACCTTCTGGTCATGCCTTGCCTTTTGAATGACAAATTGTCGCTCTGGGTGGTGCGCAGCGTCGACCGGTCCGCCGTTCGTCAGAACGGCGGAACCTCTAGAGCAGGGTGACGCTAAAGGAACGGGTGTCGGTAGCGCCCGGCGCCAGCGTGATGGTGTTGACCTTGTGCTCAAAGACATCGTCCTCGGTGTCCATGGTGGTATGACCGGTCCAGGGCTCGAGCGCCACAAACGGAGCATCGTTGGCGGCAGACCACACGCCGATGTACTTAAAGCCCTCAAAGTCGATCTTGACGCCGTGGCCCGACTTGCGACCGCGCAGCGTGAGCGTGGAGCCCGGGGTATCGGTGAACATGATGGCGTCGTTATCGAAGCTGCGGTGCGTAATGGGCAGCACGTCCGAGTTATCGGGAGCCTTGTAGCTGCCCTCGAACGTCATAAGACCGTCGGGCGTGATGATGGGGGCCTCGTTAGTCCAAGCCTCGGTAAACGCCAGCTCGTAATCCTCGAACGCCTCGTCTTCGGCACCGGGGGCGGGCACGTTGAATGCAGGATGACCGCCCACCGAGAACGGCAGGGCCACGTCGCCGGTGTTGGTGACGGCAAAGGTCTGCGTGAGCGTGGCGTCGCCGGTCAGGGCATAGGTCATGTTGAGCTTAAAGTGGAACGGGAACGCCTTGAGCGACTCGGGCGTGTCAGTGATCTCGTACGTTACCGAGGAGCCGTCCTCCGAAACCTCGACCAACTTGTGCTCGACGATGCGAGCGAGTCCGTGGCGCGGCATCTCGCAGGTGCCGGCCGCAGATGTCGCCATGTTGTTGCGCAGCGATCCCACGATGGGGAACAGGATAGGCGCATGCTTGCCCCAAAAGGCCGGGTCGCCCTGCCACAGATACTCGTTGCCGTTGAGGGCAAGGCTCGTGAGCTGGGCGCCCATGGAATCGATGGCCGCGATGAGGCCGCCGCGCTTGATGGTAGTGACGGTGGACATGCTACTTCCTCCAATAGTAAACAACGGTGTCGAGGGCTATTGTCCCACTCTTGGCGGCGGGGTTGAGCGACAGGCGCAGTTATTGAGCAATAGCGTAAAGGTCAAACCCGCCCTGCGGAGTGCTATCGACCGTATCGGGCGCCTGCGAGTTAAAGCTCACGGGAACCATGCGCTTTGAGGCGCGGAAGCGCGTGCCGTCGGTGGCGACGGGCGGTTCGTCGACGGTGAGCTCGTAGTCGCCGGGCTTGAGCTCGATGCCGTCACCAGCGGAATTGACGTATTGATACTCGTCAATCGTCTGCCCTTTGAGCGTGCGCCCCACGATGTGAATGAGCATTTGGCTGTCGCCGCGCGCGGTGTCCCACGTCGCGCCGTCCTTGACCTCGACCGACACATGTACCGAGCGCGTGCGGCCGAGCGATTGCTCGATAGACATCTCGACCTTGGCGGCGTCTTTTCGCTGTTGTTCAACATGGCTCCAGACGTTTCCAATTACCGAGCATGCGATAACGCCGGCCATGAAGGCGATAAGGATGGGGCCGAGCGGAGAGCGACGTCCTGCATCTTCCTCGCGAGACAGATTGGGACGACGTGTGGGCGCGGGCGCCTGAGCACCCTGCGAGGGCACGTCGAGAATACTGAAGGATGCCGTGCTGTCGGGGTCGATGTTATGGCGCGGCTGCGGGGTCTTGGCCGGCGAGATGGACATGTCCGCCGGCTCGCCGAGCGTGGCCG
>CABVAS010000087.1 GCA_902496375.1 uncultured Collinsella sp. | reverse complement strand
CACGCACCGTCGCCCCATCGAGTTCAAGGCCCCCGGCGTCATCGATCGTACCCCGGTGTGCGAGCCGGTTCAGACCGGTCTGCTCGCTATCGACTCCATGGTGCCTATCGGCCGTGGTCAGCGTGAGCTCATCATTGGCGACCGTAAGACCGGTAAGACCGCCATCGCCATCGACGCTATCCTCAACCAGCGCGGCAAGGGCATGGTCTGCATCTATGTCGCCATCGGCCAGAAGGCCTCCACGGTTGCCAACATCCGCGAGACCCTCGCTCAGCACGGTGCGCTCGACTACACCATCATTGTTTCGGCCACCGCTGCCGATTCCGCCCCTATGCAGTACATCGCGCCTATGGCCGGTGCCGCTATCGGCGAGTTCTTCATGTACAACGGCGAGGACGGCAAGCCCGCCAGCGAGACCAACCCCGGTGGCCACGTGCTCGTCATCTACGATGACCTGTCCAAGCAGGCTGTGGCCTACCGTCAGATGTCGCTGACGCTGCATCGTCCGCCCGGACGCGAGGCCTATCCTGGCGACATCTTCTACCTGCACTCTCGTCTGCTCGAGCGTGCCGTCAAGATGTCCAAGAAGAACGGTTACGGCTCCATGACGGCTCTTCCGATCATCGAGACCCAGGACGGCGACGTCTCGGCCTACATTCCGACCAACGTCATTTCCATTACCGATGGTCAGATCTACCTGCAGTCCGAGCTCTTCTTCCAGGGCCAGCGCCCGGCAGTCGACGTGGGCATTTCCGTGTCCCGCGTCGGTGGCGACGCGCAGACCAAGGCTATGAAGCAGGTCGCCGGCAACCTCCGTCTGGACCTCGCTTCGTACCAGGAGCTCGCCGGCTTTACGCAGTTCGGCTCCGACCTCGACGAGGCTACTCAGAAGCAGCTGACCCATGGTGCCCGCATGACCGAGCTCCTGAAGCAGCCGCGTTACAAGCCGTTTGAGGTTGGCGAGCAGATCGTTACGCTGTTCGCTGGCAACGAGGGCTTCCTGGATGACCTGGAGATCGCCGACGTACTGCCTTTCCGTGCCGAGCTCATCGAGTACATGGACAATGGCTTTGGCTCGCTGCTCGACAAGGTTCGCGCCAAGAAGATCGATGATGACACCAAGGCTGAGCTCTTGCGCGTCATCGGCGACTTCAAGCAGCAGTTCATGGCCAAGCACCATTCGGATGTTTCTGGATCAGAGGAGAACTAAGCCCCATGGCCAACCTTCGCGACATTAAGAAGCGAATCTCCTCGGTTACCACGACCAAGCAGATCACGCGCACGATGGAGATGGTCTCTACGGCCAAGATCCGTCGTGCCCTCGATCGCTCCAAGCAGGCCGAGCCCTATAAGGAGGCGCTGACCGACGTCATGTTGACGGTCGCCGGCGACGCCTCCTGTTCGGGCACCGATCCCATGCTGCAGAAGCATGAGAGCGTCAAGCATGGCCTGATTGTCGTTATTGCCTCGGACCGCGGTCTTGCCGGCGGTTTCAATACGACGGTGGAGCGCACGGCCGAAAAGCTCGCCGCTTCTTGGGCGAACGACGGCATCGAGTGCGAGATCATCGCGTGCGGGCGTAAGCCGGCCACGTATTTCCGTGACCGAGCAAACGTCGTCATGCACTTTGAGGGCAACTCCTCTGAGCCCGATTTCAATCAGGCTCGCATGATCTCCTCTCATATCTGCGATGCGTATCGTGCCGGTGAGCTTGACCGTGTCGAGCTTGTCTACCACCACGCCAAGAACCGCGTGGATCAGGAGCTTCGCGTCGAGCATCTGTTGCCGCTCGACCCCGAGATGATCGCTATGGCCCACGGTCCGCGTAAGAACGAGACCGACGCCCCTAAGCGCATCTCGTCCACGTTCGAGTTCGTGCCCTCTCCCGAGCATGTTCTCGGCAAGCTTGTGCCGTCTTATATCCTGACGGTCATCTACCAGGCCCTGATCGATTCGGCGGCTGCCGAGCAGGGTGCACGCCGCAAGGCCATGCACTCCGCGACGGAAAACGCCACCGCGATCATCTCGACCCTTACCCGCACGTATAGTCGCGTGCGCCAGGCTTCGATCACGACCGAGATTAACGAGATCGTCGGCGGAGCCTCAGCATTGGAGGAACAGTAATGGCTAATAACACCGTAAAGCTTGCGGTCGAGGAAGCCACCAAGAAGACGACTGCCGGTGATGGTCGCATCGTGCGAATCATCGGCCCTGTCGTCGACGTCAAGTTTGACGGTGCGGTGCCCCCGATCTACAACGCGCTCACGGTCGAGGCCGAGACCCCGATCGGTCATCTGAGCACGATCCTCGAGGTCGAGAGCCAGCTTCCGGGCGGCGTCGTCCGCACGGTCGCCATGTCCTCGACCGACGGCCTGCAGCGCGGCCTCATCGCCACCGATACCGGTGAGCCCATGAAGATGCCGGTCGGCCCCAAGACGCTCGGCCGCATTTGGAACGTCATGGGCAAGCCCGTCGACGGCAAGCCCATGCCCGAGGTGGAGGAGTTCTACCCCATCCACCATGCAGCGCCCCGTTTCGACGAGCTCACCACCAAGACCGAGATCTTCGAGACCGGCATCAAGGCCGTTGACCTGCTCGAGCCCTACATCCGTGGCGGCAAAACGGGTCTGTTCGGCGGCGCCGGCGTCGGCAAGACCGTTTTGATTCAGGAGCTCATCAACAACCTCGCCCAGGAGCACGGTGGCACCTCGGTGTTCACCGGCGTCGGCGAGCGTACCCGCGAGGGCACCGACCTGTTCCTCGAGATGAGCGAGTCTGGCGTTATCGACAAGACCTGCTTGGTCTATGGTCAGATGAACGAGCCGCCCGGAGCGCGTCTGCGCATCGGTCTGGCCGGCCTTACCACCGCTGAGTACTTCCGCGATCGCGGCCAGGACGTTCTGCTGTTCATCGACAACATCTTCCGCTTCTCCCAGGCGGGTTCCGAGGTTTCCGCACTGCTGGGCCGTATGCCGTCCGCCGTTGGTTACCAGCCCACGCTGGCAACCGAGATGGGCGACCTCCAGGAGCGCATTACCTCGACCAAGACGGGCTCCATTACCTCCGTCCAGGCTGTCTATGTCCCCGCAGACGACCTGACCGACCCGGCGCCTGCCACGACGTTTACGCACCTCGATGCCACCACGGTTCTTTCGCGTAGCATTTCGTCGCTCGGCCTGTTCCCGGCTATCGACCCGCTCGCGTCTTCCTCCGACGCTCTCGATCCCTCGATCGTCGGCGAGGAGCACTACCGTGTCGCCGTCAAGGTCCAGGAGCTCCTGCAGGAGTACTCCGACCTTCAGGACATCATCGCCATTCTGGGTATGGACGAGCTGTCCGAGGAGCAGCGCCTTACGGTCAACCGTGCCCGTAAGATTCAGCAGTTCCTCTCGCAGTCCTTCCACGTCGCCGAGAAGTTCACCGGCAACCCCGGTGTCTACGTCCGCGTCGAGGATACCGTCCGCTCTTTCGCCGAGATTGTCGACGGCAAGGCCGATGACCTGCCCGAGCAGGCTTTCCGCTATGCTTCCACGATTGAGGACGTGCGCGAGCGCGCCCGCAAGATGGGGGAGAAGTAGGTTATGCGTATCCGCATCGTGTGCCCCGTGAGCTGCGCCTATGAGGGCGACGCTGCGTTTGTGTCGATTCCGTCCACGGATGGCGAGTTTGGCGTTCTGCCTGCTCACTCCAGCGAGATCTGCACGATCGACCGCGGTTACGTTCGCGTTTCCGATAAGGCCATGGGCACTGTCGACCACACGTTTGCCGTGGCCGGCGGCTATGCCCAGGTTGCGGACGATGTCGTGACCGTTCTCGCCGAGCGCGCTTGCGATTTGGCGACCGTCGATGCCGACAAGCTTAAAGCTGATATTCAAGGTTTTGAAGAGAAGCTGGGTAATTTGTCGGAGGATGATGCACGCCGCGCCTACCTCTATAATGAAATCGCATGGTGTAAGCTCAAGCTTGCCCAATAGTCAAACGATTTAGCGTTCGACCATTTGCGAACACATCATGCCCGGGATGGCCCAGCCACCCCGGGCATGCTTTTTGAAAGGGTAGACCTTGGATATTATCCGCGTTGAGGGTGGCCACGCCATCGGAGGCTCCGTGCCCGTCTCGGGTGCCAAGAACTCCGCGCTCAAACTCATGGCGGCAACGCTTCTGGCGCCGGGCAAGACGACGCTGCAGAACGTGCCCGATATTTCCGATGTTCACGTGATGGGCAAGGTGCTCAAGGGCATGGGCGCTACGATCGATGTTCTCGACGAGCACACGCTCGAGATTGATACCTCTCAGGTCGATTCTTGGGAGGCCCCCTACGAGCTCGTTGCCAAGATGCGTGCTTCCACCGCCGTCATGGGACCCCTGCTGGGCCGCTTCCATCGCGCCAAGATTGCCATGCCGGGCGGCTGCAACCTGGGTGCTCGCAAGATCGATATGCACATTCTGGGTCTCGAGGCCCTGGGCGTTGAGTTTGATACCGCCCACGGTTACATCAACGCCAATGCGCCCCAAGGTCTGCGCGGTACCACCGTCACGCTCGAGTTCGCCAGCGTCGGTGCGACCGAGAACCTCATCATGGCCTCTGTGCGCGCACAGGGCACCACGGTTATCGACAATGCCGCCCGCGAGCCCGAGATTGTCGATCTCGCCAACATGCTCAACGAGATGGGCGCCAAGATTGTTGGCGCCGGCACGCCCGTCGTGACTATCGAAGGCGTGGAGGAGCTCCATCCTGTTACCCATCGCGTAGTAGGCGACCGCATCGAGGCCGGTACCTTTATCGTTGCCGGTGCGTTGATGGCCGACGATCGCGGTGTCGATGTCACGGGCTTTTGCCCCATTCACTTGGGCATGGTGCTCAAGAAGATGGAGCTCATGGGTATCGACTGCGAGCGCGTCGAGGATGGCGTCCATGTGAACCGTGCCGAGCGCATCAAGCCGGTCGACATCCAGACGCTTCCGTTCCCCGGCTTCCCGACGGACATGCAGGCGCAGATTATGGTACTCTCCGCCCTTGCCGACGGTAGCTCCGTTATCACCGAGAACATCTTCGAGAATCGCTTTATGTTTGCCTCTGAGCTGGTGCGCATGGGTGCCGACATTCGTATCGAGAGTCATCATGCCATGATTCATGGCGTCAAGGGCTTCTCGGGCGCACAGGTTACCTCGCCCGATCTGCGTGGCGGAGCGGCCCTCGTCGTAGCGGGCTTGATCGCCGACGGGACGACCGAGGTTTCGGCTATCCATCACATCAAGCGCGGCTACGAGCAGTTTGTCGAAAAGCTGCAGGCGCTCGGCGCGCATGTCGAGCATGCTACCGTCCCCGATCCCGTCATCTACTAATACAGGTTGCCTATGTTTAATAAAAAGCCCCTCGCGGATACCACCGCCCGAAGACCCTCAACTGGTGCGCAGGCCAAGATCTACAGTCGCGATAACGTGGCTCGCTATTCCGAGCGCGCTCGTCAACGTCGTCGTAGCCACACGATTCGTCACGTCGCGCTCATTGTCGTGCTTGGCGTGCTGCTGAGTGCCACTACCGCTGCCGGCCTGTGGTTTGCCACCATTATGGGCAAGCTCGGCGATTCTAATGTCATTACCGACAATCTGCGTCGGGTTCTGGTTGACACCGATGAGGCAAAGGATCCGTTCTACGTGCTGCTTCTTGGCACCGACGGCCGTCCGGGCGAGGATACGTATCGTGCCGACTCGATTATCCTGGCACGCATCGACCCCACGCAAAAGCAGGCGACGCTCATTTCCGTTCCGCGCGACACCAAGGTCGAGTACAAGGGCGAGACCATGAAGATCAACGCCTGCCATACCGTTGGCGGCGCCGAGGCCATGGTCGAGGCGGTCAACGAGCTGTGCGGTGTTCAGATTTCCCACTATGCCGAGGTCAGCTTCGACGGTATGCAGGCGCTGATTGATTCGGTTGGCGGTATCGACATTAACGCAACCGATGATGTTGACGACCCCGAGCACCTGGATATTAAGATTACCGCTGGCCAGCAGCATATGGACGGTGCCACCGCCCTTACCTATGCCCGCTGCCGCTACACCTATGCCGACGGCGATTACACGCGCATGCGCCACCAGCGTCAGGTGCTTGGCGCCCTTGCCAACCAGATTCTCAATAACTTCGATGCCACGAAGATCTTTGGCCTGGTTAATTCGCTGTCCGATATGCTCGTAACCGATATGAGCGTTCAGGATATCGTGGCTACGGTCAACGCCATGCGCGGTATGGATGTCGACGGTATCTACTCGGCCAACCTGCCTTCGTACGCCGACGACAGCACCATGATCGACGGTGTGAGCTACGTCTTTGTCTACGAGGACGAGCTCAAGGAAATGATGGAGCGCGTCGATGCTGGCAAGGATCCCAAGGGTCCCAACACCATGGGTCTTTCCGACGGTTCCAGCTCTACGATCGGCGACCTGAACAACAACACGTCTGACGACTACGCAAACGGTACCGCAACCTCATCGGTCAGCTCTGACGATTCCGATGACTCAAGCGATTCAAGCGATTCGGACTACTACGAAGAGCCCACCGGCGACGGCAACGGCTACGAAGCTAACTACTAGAGTTACGGTGTTTTACCAAACGCCGTAACGACTCGACGCTGCGCGGGCCGCATTTGGACAATCTGACGTTCAACTTCAAGGGC
>CABVAS010000086.1 GCA_902496375.1 uncultured Collinsella sp. | reverse complement strand
CCTGCTCGACCGGACACCGTCAAAACCTGCCCCTTTTTGGCAGGTATGGTCGTGCGGTTGCATCGGGTTTTTAACGCAGCTCTAAAGAGCGCGAAACAGCTCGGAAAACCTCGCTTCGTAGCATGAGGCTAACGATTGATACCACCTATACGCACGGAAGGGTTGTGGGGATAATGGTCAACTATGGGTTTGGTATGCCGACGCGCTTGGTTGCGGATGGGGATGTGGCTCGCTGGTGCGGGCGATTGGTCGCTCACTACGGTGGCACCAAGGCGCTGGTTGTACTGGGCGGTGACAAGCATACGCGCGATGAGCTCGTCTCGGCAGCACTCGGCTCGCTTGATCGAGCTCTGCTCGAACGCGTGCTTTTTCGCTGCGGCTCGGTTGAAGGCGACGGGGGAGACGAGCTGATCGACGAGGCCGTGGCCCTGGCGACCGATGAGGGCGTGGACTTTGTCCTGGCGATCGGCGATGCCGATACGGCGGGCTTTGCGCGCGAACTCGCTCGTCGCATGGCCGTGCTTGATGCCGTCGAGGACGGCTTTGTTCCTTACGGATGCATCGTCTCCGAGGGAAAAGTGCCCGCCGTTGTGGGTGCCGGCGAGGTTCCCGTTTTCGCCATCATCGCGCCCGAACTGCTGGAGGGCATTGGGTCTCCTCTGCGTGAGTTGCTCGGCAGCGTGTGCGCCGCGGCCTAGTACCTGCCAGGAAGGGACAGGTTAATTTTGGTAGGTAAAGCGTTTGACCTGCCAAAATTAACCTGTCCCTTTTTGGTCGGTCGCCGTTTAGGGGCGGATTGGCAACGCTCACTGATTACGGTCTTGACCTGCGTTAGAATAGGGACATCTGATTATCCGGGCGCATGGAGGTATGCGCCCGTATGTTGAGGAGGACTTTATGGCAACTGTTGCCGCACCTATCGACGCTACGTCGACCGCCGCTTGGAAGGCGCTCGAGGCCCATCAGGAGAAGCTTGAGGCCGAGGGTATCGACCTCAAGGCATGGTTCGCTGCCGATGCAGAGCGCGTGAACAAGCTGAGCTTTGACGCCGGTGACCTGCACTTCGACCTGTCCAAGAACCTGGTGACCGACGAGACCGTCAAGCTGCTGTGCGATTTGGCCCGCGAGGTTAAGCTCGAGGAGCGCCGCGAAGCCATGTTCTCCGGCGAGCACATCAACACCACCGAGGACCGCGCCGTCTTGCATACCGCGCTGCGCCGCCCGGCGAGCGAGAAGGGCCAGCTCATCGTTGACGGCCAGGATGTTGTCGCCGACGTGCACGAGGTCCTCGACCGCATGTATGCCTTTGCCGAGCGCGTGCGCTCCGGTGAGTGGAAGGGTGTTACCGGCAAGAAGATCGAGCACCTGGTGTCCATCGGCATCGGTGGCTCCGACCTGGGCCCGGTCATGGCCTACGAGGCCCTGCGTCCCTACGCCGACGCCGGCATCGACTGCCGCTACATTTCCAACATCGATCCCAACGACCAGGCCGAGAAGCTCAAGGGTCTGGATCCCGAGACCACGCTCGCGATCATCGTCTCCAAGACCTTCACCACGCTCGAGACGCTTACCAACGCTCGCGAGGTCAAGACTTGGATGCTCGAGCAGCTCAAGGCCCAGGGAGCCATCGACGGCTCCGATGAGCAGAACGCCGAGGCTGTGGCCAAGCACTTTGTCGCCGTCTCCACCGCGCTCGACAAGGTCGAGGCCTTCGGCATCGACCCGGCCAACGCCTTTGGCTTCTGGAACTGGGTCGGCGGCCGTTACTCCGTTGACTCCGCCGTGGGCCTGTCCCTGATTGTCGTGCTCGGTCCCGAGCGCTTCCAGCAGTTCCTCGAGGGCTTCCATGCCATCGACGAGTACTTCTGCAACACTCCGCTCGAGAACAACGCCGTTGCGCTGATGGGCCTGCTCAACGTCTGGTACGTCAACTTCTTCGGCTCCAAGAGCCATGCCGTGCTGCCGTACTGCCAGTACCTGCATCGCTTCCCGGCTTACCTGCAGCAGCTCACCATGGAGTCCAACGGCAAGCATGTCCGTTGGGACGGCAGCGCCGTGACCTCTGATACCGGTGAGATCTTCTGGGGCGAGCCCGGCACCAACGGCCAGCACGCGTTCTATCAGCTGCTGCATCAGGGCACCGTGGTGGTTCCGGCCGACTTTATCGCCTTCGCCAACACTGCTAACCCGGCGACCGACGGTGGCCAGGACGTCCATGAGCTGTTCCTGGGCAACTTCCTCGCTCAGACCAAGGCGCTTGCCTTTGGTAAGACGGCTGACGAGGTCCGTGCCGAGGGCACGCCCGAGCAGATCGTCCCGGCTCGCTGCTTTGAGGGCAACCGCCCGACGACCTCGATCTTCGGCGACACGCTGACCCCGTTCGCGCTTGGTGAGCTCATCGCCCTGTATGAGCACATCGTGTTTGTCGAGGGCACGGTCTGGGGTATCGACTCCTACGACCAGTGGGGCGTCGAGCTGGGCAAGCAGCTTGCCAAGCAGATCACGCCTGCCTTCCACGACGACGCTGCCAAGGACGAGCAGGATGCTTCGACCCAGGCGCTCATCGAGTTCTATCGCGCTCACCGCAAGTAGTCTTTGCCTGCTGAGCTAGCTCATTTAAAAAAGGGCCCGTATCCGTTGGGATGCGGGCCCTTTGCTATGTGCCATTTGTCCGCAATCGTCTTGTGTTTTGCATTCGTCCTCAATTAATCCGTATGAGGGATGCCCGCCTCGGATATGATGGAGCGCGATAAAAACAATGCAAGGAGGCATATATGGCAATCAAAGCCATCGCGATGGATATCGACGGTACGCTCACCAACGACCAAAAGGTCATCAGCCCGCGCACGCGCGAGAAGTTGCTCGCGGCGCAGGAGTCGGGCATTAAGCTCATCTTGGCTTCGGGCCGCCCCGCATGGGGGCTGCATGCCTTGGCGCAGGAGCTCGACCTTCAAAACCACGATGGCCTGCTGGTCGCCTTTAACGGTGCGCATGTGGTCGACGCCCAAACCGACGAGGTGCTGTTTGACCAGGCTATGCCGGTCGACGAGCTGCACCGTCTGCTCGACCACCTGCGCAACTTTGACGTGATTCCCATGATCTCGCTCGGTCGCGACCTGCATGTCGTGGACTCGTATCGTTGCATGATCACGTTGCCGGACGGTTCGCAGAAGAACATCGTCAAGTATGAGCGCGACGCGTGCGATCTTAAGATTCGCGAGGTCGAGAGCCTTCATGAAGTCGCGGATGCTTACCCCGTAGACAAACTGCTCACCGCGGGCGATCCGGCCTATCTGCAGGCGCATCACGAGGAGATGTACGCGCCCTTTACCGAGACGCTTTCGGGCATGTTCACGGCCGATTGGTACTTTGAGTTTACGGCGCCCGGTATCGATAAGGCCCGCGCGCTGCAGGGCGCTCTGCCCAAGCTGGGTATCGATGCCAGTGAGGTCGTTTCGTTTGGCGACGGTCAGAACGATAAGTCCATGATCGAGTGGGCCGGCACCGGTGTCGCCATGGGTAATGCCATCGATGAGGTCAAGGCCGTGGCCCAGATGGTGACCGCCGATAACAACGAAGACGGCATCGCGGTGGCACTCGATAGGCTGCTGGGTTAGAATCGCCGATAGTGCATGGTTCGGGCGTCCGCTTGCGGGCGCCTTTTTGTTAGGGAGGGTGCCGTGTCCGCATTTCCGTTCGACGCCGTTATCTTTGACATGGACGGTGTCATCGTCGATACCGAGTATTATTACCTGGGGGAGACCGCTGCGTTTGCCAAAGAGCTTGGGCTGAACCTGACCCAAGAGGAGTTGAACGGGCAGGTTGGTACCTCGCACCAGTTCTTCTTGCATATGCTGGTCGATTGGTTTGAGCGCGCCGGAAAGGGACACTTTACCGGCGAGGAGGCGCTGGCCCGCTGGGATGAGTGGGCGCATAAACGCCCGCGCGATTATCAGACCTTGATCAATCCGGGCGCCGTGGAGACGATTCGCGAGCTCCCGCGTCGCGGCGTTCGCGTGGCGCTGGCCAGTTCGTCTCCCATGGACAGCATCGAGGAAGTGCTCGATGCGTGCGGCCTGTCGGATGCCTTTGAGTACGTGGTGAGCGGCGAGCAGTTTAAGGAGAGCAAGCCCGAACCCGATATTTACCTGCATGCGCTGGACCTGCTGGGATTGCCTGCGGACCGTTGCTGCTGCGTCGAGGACTCCGTCCCTGGCATCACTGCCGGCAAGCGAGCGGGTCTGACGGTGATCGCCAAGCGCGAGGAGCGCTTCGGCTTTAGCCAGGATGCCGCTGACAAGATCATCGACCAGCTGCCGGAGCTGCTGGAGCTTGCGTAGGACTGGCGATGCGTAATCCGCACCGATTATTGATTCCATATTTGCTAGGGGAGGGCAAATGCCATCGACTGAAGGGTTGACCGACGGAAAAGCGGCAATCCCGCTATATCAACAGGTTATCGATATCATCAAAAATGACATCAATTCTGGTACCTATAAGGCGGGCGCTCGGATACCGAATGAATTCGAATTGGCCGAAAGCTACAAAGTTGGTCGCGTTACCGTTCGGCGGGCCATTGAGGAGCTCGTGCAGCAGGGCTACCTAACCAAGCAGCAGGGGAGGGGCACGTTTGTAAACGCCCCCAAGCTCAAGCGTAAAATCCGCCAGAAGGACGACGTTCAGAGTTTTTCGGACGCCTGCCGCGTCAACGAGATGGAGCCCGGGGCGCGTATTGTCTCAAGAAAAGTGTTGCCGGCCGATGCTACCGAAGCGCAGTTTTTTGGCGTTCCCGCTGCGTCGGAGCTGATCTGCATCGAACGCGTGCGCACCGCCGATGGCATCCCCGTGATGCTCGAGAACAACACGTACGTTTATGAAGACAACGCCTTTTTGGCGAAGGCGGACCTTACCGATCAATCAATTTTCGAGGTCGTGCGCGAACAGACGGGTCGCGGGCCTGCTCGCACCGAGCCGTGCACGCTTGAGATCGCGTGTGCGTCACCCGAAGTCGCCCGGCTGCTGTCCGTTCCCACGGGAGAGCCTCTGTTTTATATGGAGGCATATTTCTATGACGAGCAGCAGCGGCCGTTTATCATCGGCCGACAGCGGATTGTAGGATCGCGCTACGTTTTTGATATTTAGGACGTTGATCAAGAGAACGCCCGGCAGGCTAAATTGCCTGCCGGGCGTTTTTGCCGTTCGCCGCCGTTGAACGACCGTTCACCCGAGTCCTCGTAATCTGTCCGAAATATCCTTGAAGTGCTAAAAACACGCTGATAATCTATAGAACGTCATAGGACGTTTGCATTGCGCGAACGTTAAAGCGAGACACGATAAGGTCTCGGGTTCTTTGGAGGTATCTATGTCAGATACGAAGGCGAAGAAGACAAACAGACGTTTCAAATTCAAATTACCGCACGTCTATACGATCATGTTCTTGCTGATCGTGGTTTTTGCAGTTTTAACCTGGGTCGTTCCTTCTGGCCAATACCAGCGCAAGACGATCTCGACTGCGGCAGGCGAGCGCGAAGTCGCCGTTGCCGGAACCTATGAACAGGTCGATAAGAACTATACCGATTCCGAGACCGGCGAGACCGTTAACCTGGGCCAAGATATCTTTGCGGTCCTGCAGGCGCCTACTAAGGGTATTCAAGAGGCCGCCGACGTCGTTGCGTTCGTCTTGCTGATCGGCGGCTCGTTCGCGATCATCACCAAGACCAACGCGCTTAACGCCGGTATGAGCCGCGTGATTAAAAAGCTCAAGAACAAGGACATCCTCATCATTCCCATCACGATGACGTTGCTGTCCATTTGCGGCACTACGTTTGGCATGTCTGAGGAAGCCCTGCCGTTCTATGCCATCTTCATTCCCATCATGATGGGTATCGGTTATGACTCGATGACGGCATTCATCATCTGCTTCCTTGGTCCTAACCTGGGATATTGTGCTTCGACCATCGACCCGTTTAATGTTTTGATCGCCCAAGGCATCATTGGCATCGAGGGTAATCCGCAACTGTGGCTGCGTGCCGTTTCTTGGGTCATCTTCACTGCCGTCGGTATCGCATGGGCCATGCGCTACGCCATGCGCGTCAAGAAAAACCCCGAGTCGTCCATTGTGTACGAGGACGATAAGCTCAAGCGTATTGAATTTTCCGTGACTGATGCCTCCATCGAGGAAGAGTTCACTATCCGTCAGAAGCTCGTGCTTATCGATTTTGCTTGCGGTATGGGCATTATCGTCTGGGGTCTTGTTACCCAGGGCTGGTACATGAATCAGATTTCCGCCGTGTTCCTTGGCATGGGCTTGCTTGCCGGTATCCTGGGCGGCCTTGACCAGCAGACGATCGCAGAGGAGTTCGTTAAGGGTCTCGCCGACTTTGCGTACGCTGCCGTCGTTATCGGTATCGCTCGCGGTATTCTGGTCATCGCCGAGGGCGGCATGATCATCGACACCATCCTCCAGGCGCTCGCTACCGCGCTCGCCGGTGCACCCGCCGCCGTCTACACCACGTTTATGTATGTCGTCCTTGGTCTGCTCTCTTTGCTGGTTCCCTCGAGTTCTGGCCTGGCGGCGCTCACCATGCCCGTTATGGGCCCCCTGACCGAGCTCATGGGCCTCAATCCCGAGGCGGCCGTCACCGCGCTCCAGTTTGCCAACCAGACCATCAACACCATCAGCCCCGTGGCGGGCATGACGGTCGCCGGCCTTGCCGTGGCTAAGATTTCGTTTGGCCAATGGTGGAAGACCATTTGGAAGTTCTTCATTTTCATGGTCGTCTTTGGCCTGATCGTAACGGCAATCTCTGGCA
>CABVAS010000085.1 GCA_902496375.1 uncultured Collinsella sp. | reverse complement strand
AACCAGGCAGGCAATACGGCGGTGGCCTTGCTCGATCAGATAGCGGGTGGCCATATAGCCGCCCATCTCGTGGTCGAACATCACCTTGTCGCACTCGAGCCCCTCAATGGCACGGTCGACCATTACGGCCGGGATGGGCAGGTGGCTGACTTCTTCGCGCAGGGCGCGGTCATCGGAGAACTCGTCACCCACCACCAGGAAGACGCCATCAACGCCGCGCGTCACCAGCTGGCGCAGCAGCTCCAGATCGTCATCGGCGCTTCCGCCCGAGCTGGTAATGAAGAGCGCATAGCCGTCCTCGCGGCAGCGCTTTTCCAGGCTACCGGCGAGCGAGGCAAAAAAGCGGCTCTCGATGTTAGGGACGATAAGGCCCAGCGTGCGCGACTCGCGCATGACCAGGCTGCGCGCAATCTGGTTGGGAACATAGTGGTTGCGCGCCGCGACCTCTTTGATGAGCTTGCGGTTTTCTTCCGAGATGCGACAGGGCCGATTATTGAGAACAAGCGAGACCGACGAGGGGGAAAGCCCCACCTCCTGGGCGATCTGCTTGAGGGTGACTTTGTTGGCCATCTCGCTCCTTCCGGGTTTACGCGCAATCTCTTGAAAGTATAGCGACTACCCCTCTACCTCGGTGATAAACACTTTACCAATCCGGTGGACGGCTGTTTTATCGCCGCCAGCGCACCAAATCCGTCCGGGTGGGGTATATTGCAATCGATTGATGACAACGACCACCAAAAGGCGGATATTCGTATGCACGAGAACGATTTTTTTAACGAGGACCTGCTGTGCGCGCTCGCTGGCGTTGCCGGCGAGGACAACGTGCTGATGAGCGAGCCCATGCGCGAGCACACCACGTTTAAGATCGGCGGTCCGGCCGACGTCTTTGTCACGCCCGATACTGAGCAGGGCCTCGTCGCCACGCTCGATACCTGCTATCGCTGCAATCTACCACTCACCATCGTGGGCAACGGCTCCGACTTGCTCGTCGGCGACAAGGGCATCCGCGGCGTCGTCGTAGCGCTGGGCGAGGGCCTCTCCGACATTACGGTCGACGGCACGCACGTCACGGCGGCAGCCGGCGCCTTGCTTTCCGATGTCGCAGCCGCGGCAGCCGAGGCCGGCCTTACCGGCATGGAGCCCATCTCGGGCATTCCCGGATCGGTCGGCGGTGCCTGCTACATGAACGCCGGAGCATACGGCGCCTGCATGGCCGATGTGCTGGAGTCCGTGCGCGTCTACAAGCCCGCCCGCATGCTCGACGACGGCACCCGCGGTAGCGGCAGCATTATCGAGTTCGATGTCGATGAGCTCAACCTGGGCTATCGCAAGAGCCGCATTGCCGACGACGGTTTCATCGTGCTTTCGGCCACTTTCAATCTCGCCCCGGGCAACGCCGCGATGATCAAGGCCGACATGGACGACTACCGCCAGCGCCGCGAGGACAAGCAGCCACTCGACATGCCGAGTGCCGGCTCCACCTTCAAGCGCCCCGAGGGCCACTTTGCCGGCAAGCTCATCATGGACGCCGGCCTGCGAGGACACGCCATTGGCGGCGCTCAGGTGAGCGAAAAGCACTGCGGCTTCATCGTCAACGCCGACCACGCCACCGCCGCCGATGTCGACGAACTCATCCGCCACATCCAGGCAACCGTCAAAGACCAATTCAACGTAGACCTAGAACCCGAAGTCCACCGAGTAGGCGAATTTTTATAAAAAGAAGGCCCCGAAAGGGGCCTTCACTTTCTTTAATTCAGATAAACCAGTCCGGTGTGTGACGTATTGGACCCGAGAGGTCCGTGGCTGCCCGAAAGGCATTAGGTTGATCGCGAGTTCCGCACGAGCCGGAGAGCACTTAATGTGCTCTCCGTGCGAGCAGGACTGTCCGAGCAGGCAACCTAATGCCTTTCGGGCAGCCACGGACCAACTTACTTCAAACCGCAGCTACGACAGCGCAATACCGCCAAGCCAGCCCCAACGCACGCCAGAGCCAGTGCCATAGAAGCTAATAAACGAATCAAGCGACTTAGACGTAATGGCACCCTCGTTGCTCATAACGATACCGCCGCCAACATAGATACCCACATGACCGTAGATAAGGCCCGGAGCACCCGTGCCGCTGTGCGAGGAATCGGCCACGATCATGCCCACCTGCAGCGCCGAGCGGTCGGAGCTATAGCACCATGCGTTAAACATATCGCACGCGTTGCCGCCAAAATAGCCCACGCCGGCATTGCGGAAGACATTGGTAACCCACGCCGCGCACCAGTTCTGACCCGGCGAAGGCGTGGAGTAGCACGCGTTGACGACGGCCTGCTGCTTGCCCGAGCCGGCATTCTGCTGCGGAGTTCCGGGCGCATACGATCCACCGCCCGAGCTCGAACCACCCGAGTAGGAATTGTTCTTGTTCGCGGCGGCCGCGGCAGCGGCGGCCTTCCTAGCGGCCTCCTCGGCCTGGGCGGCAGCGAGAATCTCGGAATCGCGCTGAGCCATGAGCTCCTTGACGTCGTCGGAAAGACCGTTCAGCACGGTCTGGACTTCTTGCTGCTTGGCCTGCATATCCTGCATCTGAGCCGTCTGCTGGTCCTTGAGTTTCTCCAGGTTGGCCTTTTGTGCTTCGAGCTCGGTCTTCTGCGCGTCGAGCTCAGCCTGAATCGTCTGGATATCCTCGATGGCATCGCGGTCGCTCTTGTTGATCTTCTCAACGTAATGCGCGTTGGCGACGAGTTCCTCAAACGAGCCAGAGGCCAGCAGCAGCGACAGGATGTTCGTACCGCCGGACTTGTAGCTGGCGGCCACGCGATCGGAAAGGTCGTTGCGCTTCTTCTTGAGCTCGGCCTTCTTTTCATCGATCTGGGCCTGCGTGTCGTCAATCTTGCCCTGGACATTCTCGATGTCGTTGAGGGTCTGGGCATTCTTGTTGGCCAGCGCCGCATACTCATTTGCGATGCTGTCGAGCTGGGCCTGAACCTCGTCGAGTTGGGCCTGGGCGGCATTCAATTTATCGGTGGTTTCTTTGGAAGCCTCCGCCGCATGGGCGCGAGTGGGCAGGCCAAAAAGAACTGCCGCAGAAGCGGCGCCGAACAGGGCCTTAAGGGCAGTGCGGCGCGAGAGCTCCTGGGAAAGGATGGAATCGCTGTTTGGTGACATATGTACTCCGTTACATGCTTATTTATATGTCGCTCAACTCATACATATTAGCGTACATATGGCGCGTCCCAACGATTTCCACGAACGGCAGGAAACTACAAGGTCGGCGGCTCGTAAGCAATTGTCAAATTTGAGGTAACAATTGAGCAAGCTCTTATATGAGTACGTTAACATAATCCTCTGCTTTTCCTACAGTGCACCATTTGGGCGTCCCCGCCTGCGCTATACTCCCCTCTAGAAGTGTTCCTGATTCGATAGGAGACTACATGTCCAAAGCACTCGACCCCAAAGACACCTGCGTCCTCGTTACCGGTGGCGCCGGTTTTATCGGCTCGCACACCGTCGTTCAGCTGCTCGAGGGTGGCTACCAGGTCGTCATCGTCGATGATCTCTCCAACTCCAGCGCCGTCGCCGTCGACCGCATCAAGACCATCGTGGGCGACGAAGCCGCCAAGAACCTCACCTTCTACAAGGCCAACGTGCTCGACCGCGATGCGATGAACAAGATCTTCGATACCCATCAGATCGACCGTGTCATCCACTTTGCCGGCTTTAAGGCCGTCGGCGAGTCGGTGAGCAAGCCCGTCGAGTACTACCACAACAACATCGAGAACACCCTGGTGCTCATCGACGTCATGCGCAACCATGGCTGCAAGTCCATCATCTTCTCGAGCTCCTCGACCGTCTACGGCGACCCGGACAACCCGCCCGTCACCGAGGAAGACCCCAAGAAGCCCGCAACCAACCCCTATGGCTGGACCAAGTGGATGATCGAGCAGATCCTTATGGACGTCCACACCGCCGACCCCGAGTGGGACGTCGTGCTGCTCCGTTACTTCAACCCCATCGGTGCTCATCCGTCGGGCCTGATCGGCGAGGACCCCAAGGGCATCCCCAACAACCTGGTGCCCTATGTCGCCCAGGTCGCCGTGGGCAAGCTCGAGGCCGTTCAGGTCTTTGGCAACGACTACCCCACCCCCGACGGCACCGGCGTGCGCGACTACATCCACGTGTGCGATCTGGCCTCTGGTCACGTTGCCGCCCTTAACTGGATGAACGGCAAAACCGGCGTCGAGATCTTTAACCTGGGCACCGGCACCGGCACCTCGGTACTCGAGGTCGTCGCCGCCTTCTCCAAGGCTTGTGGCAAGGAGCTGCCCTACGTGATCCGCGAGCGCCGCGCCGGCGACATCGCTGCCAACTGGTGCGATGCCTCAAAGGCCGAGCGCATGATGGGCTGGAAGGCCCAGTACGACATCGCGGACATGTGCCGCGATAGCTGGAACTGGCAGAGCCACAACCCCAACGGCTTCGCCGACGCCGAGTAGCAAAAACCTACATACCGCTCTTGCCCCGATCTCACGTTGTGAGGTCAGGGCTTTTTTCATGGCATGTAGCCATTCGCCGAAAATCGACCAACTTTTTTATCTTGCCTGTACATGTTTAAACAACATGTTTTACAATAGGCGTATCGAATCAGAACATCGGAGGCGGACTGCACACCCATCGGCAGGCCGACCCCACAACAAGAAGGTTGGTGAGCGCATTCATGGAGCGTGCAAGCGGCGTCCTCATGCCCGTCTCATCTCTGCCCGGACCATACGGAATCGGCGGCTTTGGCTGGAATGCCTACGACTTCGTCGATTTTCTCGCCTCGTGCAAACAACATTACTGGCAGATTCTGCCCCTTACGACGACCAGCTATGGCGATTCGCCTTATCAGTCGTTCTCGGCCCGCGCAGGCAACCCCAACTTTATCGACTTTGCCGAGCTTATCGAGGCAGGGTATCTGGAGCAGCGCGATATCGATGGCGTGTATCTGGGATCCGACCCCAGCAATGTCGACTACGGTGCCATCTTTGGCGGCCGCCGTCAGATTCTCGACCGCGCCGCCGAGCGCTTTGCTGCCGACAAGCCGGCCGATTTCGATGACTTTATCCAGGCCAACGAGGACTGGCTCATCCCCTACTGTGAGTTCATGACCGTCAAAGAGGAGTGCGGTCTCAAGGCGTTTTGGGAGTGGCCCGCGGAGCTCCGCACCCGCGGCGAGGCTTCCGCCAAGGTCTGCACCGACCATCCGGCGCGTATGCTCTACCACCAGATGACGCAGTACTTCTTCGATCGCCAGTGGAGCCGCCTCAAGGCCTATGCCAACGAGCGCGACATTCTCATCATCGGCGACCTGCCCATCTATGTCTCGCGTGACTCCGTCGAGATGTGGGCGACACCTGAGCTCTTTAAGATCGACGCCGCCGGCAATCCCGTGAGCGTCGCCGGCACGCCGCCCGACCAGTTCTCGGCCACCGGCCAGTACTGGGGCAACCCCATCTACGACTGGGACGCCATGGAGGCCGACGGCTTCTCCTGGTGGGAGGGCCGCATTCGCGCCGCCCTCGACATGTACGACGTCATCCGCCTGGATCACTTCCGCGGCTTCGAGGCCTATTGGGAGGTGCCGTTCTCCTCGCCTGATTCGTCCTACGGTTCGTGGACGCAGGGTCCCGGCCTCAAGCTCTTCAAGACGCTCGAGGAAAAGCTCGGCACGCTGCCCATCATCGCCGAGGACCTGGGCTTCCTCACCCCCGGCGTCATCGATATGCGCGACAACTCGGGCTTCCCCGGCATGAAGATCCTGCAGTTTGCCTTTGAGGGCACCAACTCGTACTACCTGCCGCACAACTACATTGCCAACACCGTCGCCTACGTGGGCACTCACGACAACGAGACGGCACGCGGCTGGTTTGAAGGAACGGCTACCCCGCGTCAGCGCGAGCAGACAGCCCTGTACACCCATCAGCAGGCCGGCGAACCCATCGCCGACGCGCTCAACCGAACCATCGCAGCCAGCGTGAGCGACACGTGCATCTACACCATGCAGGACCTGCTCAACTTGGGCAACGAGGCGCGCATCAACACCCCTGCCACGCTGGGCGGCAACTGGACCTGGCGCATGCTCGACGGCGCCATCACCCGCGAGCTCGAGCACAAACTCACCGACTGGACCGAGACCTACTTCCGCATCCCGTCGGAAGCCGAAATCGAGCTTCCTCAATAGGAGCTACCGCGCCCGACCCCTCCCCACCGTGCGGACGCGCTTGCTTACCCGCGCGAGGCCACCCCAATCCCCTCGCGCGGGATTCTTATGAATTGCAGACATGTAATCAACCCATTACAGGAGGAAACATGCCCCAAATTAACCTCATGGAACTCGCCGAGCAGTCTTTTGGCACCTCGCTCGAGCAGCTCGACGACCGTCGCATTTACAAGCTGCTGGTCAAACTCGTGCAGGAGCGCTCCGCCGCCTGCCCGCTCAACAACGGCAAGAAAAAGCTCTATTACATTTCCGCCGAATTTTTGATCGGCAAGCTGCTCATCAACAACATGATCGACCTCGGCATCTACGACGAGGTTAAGGACCAGCTCACCGCCGCAGGCCACGACCTCAACAAGATCGAGGAGTTCGAGGTCGAGCCGTCGCTCGGCAACGGCGGCCTGGGCCGCCTGGCCGCATGCTTCCTGGATTCCATCGCCACGCTGGGCTTGACCGGCGATGGCGTGGGCCTCAACTATCACTACGGCCTGTTCCGTCAGCGCTTTGTGGACAACCAGCAGAAGGCCGTCCCCGACGAGTGGCTCGGTGAGCAGGACATCCTAGTCGACGACGACCGCTCCTACACCGTCGAGTTCGGCGATTTTGCCGTTACCTCCAAGCTCGTCAACATCGACGTGCCCGGTTACGG
>CABVAS010000084.1 GCA_902496375.1 uncultured Collinsella sp. | reverse complement strand
GATCGCGCAGCGGCTCAACCGTGGCTCCGACCAGTGCGCGAACGGCCGGCGTATCGAAGATGTCCTCGTTCTCAAGCCACTGTTCCTGCAGATGTGCACCCGAGGCGAGCTCGTGCTCGACCACCTCGACAAAGCTCGAGGCAGGACAGCCGTATACGTCGACGCCGGCATCTAGGTCCTGAATGGCGCGCGTGTAAGCGCCCGAGCGAATGGTGAGGTTGGTGGCGAGCACGCCCACGCGACGCGAGCGGGTGCTGTTGATTGCCGCACGGGCACCCGGCGCGATCACACCGATCACGGGAACGTCGAGCACCTGCTGGGCCAGACGCAAGGCTGCGGCGGTCGCCGTGTTGCAGGCGATGACCATAATCTTGACGTCGTGCTTCGAGAGCCAACGACCCGCCTGCAACGCAAACGAGCGCACCTCATCCTCGGTACGCGTACCGTAGGGACAACGCTTGGTGTCGCCAAAGTAGTAGACGGACTCATGCGGAAGCGCCGTGGCGATGGCGCGCGCAACCGTCAGACCGCCCAGACCAGAATCGAACACACCGATCGGACGCGTGTCGCCTGCCAGATTCTCGATATCGGACATTACTTCACCAGATTCTCTCTCGAAAAGATATGGCTCAGAACGATAGGGCTGCGCTACGAACGCGCTGCGACGAGCAGCTCCGCCGTTGCGACCCAGCCGTCGACAATCTTGCCGCGCGTGACGTAGGCGTTGTTGCAGGCATCCAGGAACTCGGGTGCGCCGGCGCTGGTCAGGCCATTCTCGACCAGGCAGAACGTGCCCACGTGGTCGGCCATGAAGAAGTCGGACTCGGAATCGCCGAGCGCCAGCGTCTCCTCGCGCTCGATACCCAGGTGCTCGCAGAAACGTGCAATGGCAACGCCCTTGTTGAGGCCCGCGGGATTGATGTTAAAAGCGCGACCGTCCTCGACGCGATCGAGCTCGAGTGTCGTCGGTTTGGACAGGTGCGTCAGATGGCCGTTGCAGGCCCAGATGAGGCCGCAGTCAGCCTCGTCCAGGATGGCCTGGACCTCATCATCGGGCACATCGCCGCGCATGCCGACAGTCACCTCGCGGTACTTATAGCCGGTCGACATGTCGTTGTGGTACTCGATCTTGTGCGGCCAGCGGGCGAGGATCTTCTCGCACACGCCGGTCTGCTCAATCACCTGATGCGGTGTGAGACCGCAGGCAGGATCGTAGGGCATGTCGCCGGTCAGATATTCCCAATCGTTGGCTTTGAGGTCGTACATGACCAGGCCGCCCATTTCGCCTATATAGGAGTTGAGGCCGAGCACGCGGGCGTCCTCGTGGATCATAGTGCGGTTGCGGCCCGAGGTGGGAACCACCTGAATACCGGCACGGGCGAGCGCCACGACAGCCTCGACGAGCTTGGTCGAGGGGTTGCCGTCGTTGTCGCGCAACACACACGAGCCGGGTGCGAGCATCGTGGCATCCAGATCGGTAAAGACATACTTGACCTTGGCGAGGCGCGCGCGCATCTCGCCCGAAAGGTCAGCGACGGTCGGCAGGGTGTTGTGGGACATGATCACTCCGTTTACGTAGAAGGGACTTCTGGTCTTAGGCGGCACGCCTCGCTTGAGGGGAAACGCGCTTGCAACGGCAGCGCGCTCAGGACGCCGTCTTCATCGCAGTTCATTAGTCAAACTTGGTAACATCGATCAAACGATTGGCCAGCGAAAGGTCGCTCTCGATGGGCACGAACTCGTCGCCCACGTGCATGAGCTCCTCGTCACCCTTTGCCAGCAGCAAGACGATGGTGGGGGCATCGGGGTTGACGTACTCCTCGCGCGCTGCCTTGAACGCCGCGTGCACAGCGGCCTCGCGATCGAGGATGATTCTGTTCGGCGTATCGTCGGGAACATGCTCGGCAAGCTCACGGCAGACCTTCATTGGGTCCTCGTGAGCCGGGTCCTCGTTGGCAAAAATCATCAGGTCGGAATACGGTGCGGCCTCGCGCGGAAGCTGTTCGCGGCGCTCCTGTGCCTTTCCGCCGGCAGCGCCAAACAGCGCAATGACCGGGCTGGCGGGAAACGCGCGCTTGACCGACGAGAAAAGCGAGCGGAACGAGAGCTGGTTGTGCGCGTAGTCAACGACACAGATCACGCGGCCGTCCTTCGACTCCACGACCTCCATGCGGCCCGGCACACGCAGTCTGGAGAGGCCCTTCTTGATAGCCTCGATGCCGATGCCGATCTCACGCGCAGCGGCGATAGCGACCAGCGCGTTTTCCACGTTAAAGTCGCCCGCGATGCCCAACAGGACCTTATCCCCCGCCTCGGGCTCGTCGGCACTCAGACCATGCAAGTTGAACTCGATGTTAAAGCCGACCATGCACACGTCGCTCGCCCACAGGCTTGCCTCGGGATGCCCGACGCCAACGGTCACCAAGCGCTCGGCCGTCGACGCAGCTTCCAGCACGCGGTCAACCTCTTCGGTGCCCAGGTTCACCACGGCAGTCTTTGCCTGGTCAAAGATCCTGAGCTTGCTCTCAAAATAATCCTCGAAGGTCGGGTGCTCGATCGGTGAGATGTGGTCGCGACCGATATTGAGGAAGCACGCCACGTCAAACGGCAGATTCTCGACGCGTTGGTACTTGAGCGCCTGGCTCGAAACCTCCATGACCATGGACTGGCGACCGGACGTGCGGCAGTTGGCGATATGGCGCCAGACCTCGGGGGCCTCGGGCGTAGTATTGGTGCTCTCGTAGCACTCGATGCCATCGTCGGTACTCACCGAGCCGATCATGCCGCAGGACTCGCCCGCCGCTTTGATAATCGACTGGAGCATAAAAGCGGCCGTGGTCTTTCCCTTGGTACCGGTGATACCCACGATCTTGACGTCGTGGTCGGGACGGTCGTAGACCTCCGGCGGCAACAGGGCCATGGCCGTGCGAACGCTATCAACAACCAGCATCGCAGCACCGCTCTCCTGCGCCAGCGGCTCCAGAGACTCGACCAGTGACTCCTCGCACACAAATGCGACGGCGCCCGCATCGAGCGCCATGCTCAAAAACGCGGGCTTAAAGGCAGCACCTTTGCAGAAGAACACGTCACCTGCCGAGACCGCGCGCGAATCAAACGAGCAGCCGGTCACGGCACGCTCGTCAACCTGCTCTGATGCGCGCAGCTCGCCGCACACATCGAGAAGCTTGGCAAGCGTATCGACCGTGGTCACGGTCGCGGAATCCGAATGGTGCATCTTTCACCTTTCTCAGCCATTTGGCAGGGACGGTTTTATAGTAACTGAAACGCACCCACGCAAAAACGGCTCCCGGAGGAGCCGTTACGCGCAGGCGTTCGTCAGCCGAGGCTAGGCAGCCTGAACAGCGGGCTGGTCCTCGTCGATAAAGAAGCGCTTGTACCACACCAAGAACACGAGCGGCGTATAGATCTTGCGCTGGAAATCGCCCTTGCCCGCAAAGTGCAGATCGAGCAGGTGCATAAGCTCGTCGGTATCGAAGAACTCGCTTGCCCACGGCGCGGTGAAGTACTCCTTGACATAGTCGTACCACTTTTGCTCGCGCAGCCAGTAGACAATCGGCACCGGGAAGCCCACCTTGGGACGGGTGGCCCACTCATCGGGCAGCGACTTGTTGGCAGCGTGGCGGAGTACCTGTTTGTTGCCGTTCTCGTTGATGCGGTAGCGGTCGGGAATGTGCTCGGCGAACTCCATGACTTTGCGGTCCAGGAAGGGCACGCGCAGCTCCAGTGAGTGTGCCATGCACATCTTGTCGGCCTTGAGCAGAATGTCGCCCGGGAGCCACATGTTCATGTCCAGGTACTGCTTCTTGACCAGCTCGGGCTGACCCTTCACGCGCGCATAGATGGGAGCGGCAAGCTCGAAGGCGCCATCGCCGGTGTTGTACTCGGGCTTGAGCACGCCGTCGACCTCGCGCTCCGGCCATACCAGAGCCTGTCCCAGGAACGACTTCTCGGGGATCTCGGCACCCTTGACCAGGAAGTTATGTCCCTTGAAGTACGGCATATGCAGCGCCAGGTTACCGAGCGCGCGACGGACGGGCAGCGGCACCATCTTTTTGTACTTGCGCACCGGGACCGTATCCTCGTAGTAGGCGTAGCCGCCAAAGAGTTCGTCGGCGCCTTCGCCCGAAAGCACCACGGTGACGTCCTTGCGGGCCATCTCGGCCAAGAACCACAGCGGCACGGAAGACAGGTTGGACTGCGGCTCGTCCATGTGATACTGGATGTCCTCGAGCGCACCGAAGAACTCGTCGGCGGTAATCATCTTGCGAACGTTTTCGACGCCGAGCTTATCGGAAAGCTCCTTGGCGTAGTTGGTCTCGTTGAAGTTCTTGTAGTCAAAGCCCACCGAGAAGGTCTTGTCGGGCATGAGGCAAGCGGCGATGTAGCTGGAGTCGACGCCACCGGAGAGGAACGACGCGACCTTGACGTCGGCGATGCGATGGGCCTCGACGCTCTCGTGCACGACCTCGTCCAGCTCATCGACATACTCTTCGAACGGCTTCTCGACGGCAGAGTAATCGCAATCCCAGTAACGCTCGATGTTCATCTTGCCGGTCGGGATATCGACGGTAAAGTAGTGCGCCGGCGGCAGCTTGTAGACACCCTCGAAGAAGGTCTCCTCGGTTGCCGAATACTGCAGCGTCATGTACGGACGCAGAGCCTTTTTGTTGACCGCCTTGTGGAAGTGCGGGTAGTCCAGGAAGCTCTTGATCTCGGAACCAAAGAGCACGCCCGGAGCGCCGTCGCCCGCATCGGCCATGGGATAGTAGTAGAGCGGCTTGATGCCAAAGATGTCGCGGGCGCCAAAAAGCTTGTTCTTCTTTTTGTCCCAGATGACGAAGGCGTACATACCGCGCAGGCGATCGAGAACGGCCTCGCCCCACTCCTCGTAGCCGTGCAGGAGGCTCTCGGTGTCGGCGCCGCAGTGGAACTTGTAGCCCTTGGCCTCGAGCTCGGAACGGAGTTCTTGGAAGTTGTAGATCTCGCCGTTGAAGACAATGACGACGCTACCGTCCTCGTTGGCCATGGGTTGGGCGCCAGCCTCGGTCAGGTCGAGGATCGACAGGCGGCGGAAGCCGAGGGCAACGCGGCCGTCGATAAACTGACCGCCCATGTCGGGACCGCGATGGACGATGCGGTCCATCATCTTGGTGAGCACCTCGGATTGGTTATCCGTCCCACCGACAAAACCGACAAAACCGCACATATACTATCCCCTCTGCTGTTGCTGGGCATCAAATCGAATCAGTAGCTTTTGAGTATACCCGAGGGCGTAAAGAGGGGCGGAATGTTCAGGCAATCTCAACTGAATCAGCTCCGCTGTGACACGCGCCGGTTACCTTTAATGGATATGAGGTGAATGGGGCGATTGTTTTGCTATACTCTCTCCGCACGGGCGATTGGCGCAACGGTTAGCGCAGGTGCTTTACACGCACAAGGCTGGGGGTTCGAATCCCTCATCGCCCACCATTGAATTGGAAACGGTCCTCGAAAGGGGACCGTTTTTGTTTGGGCCCATTTCATGGGATTCGAACCCGCAAGGGTGCGGAGCTGAGGAAACGCGAAGCGTTTTCCAGCGCAGCACGCGAGGAGCGAAGCGACGAAGCGGATGCGGGGGCGGAGCCGCACGCGGACATCCCTCATCGCCCACCACTGATTTGATAGGCCTCCAGCGATGGAGGCCTTTCCTTTTTCATGCCCAGCGCATGGGATTCGAACCCGCCAGCACGTCTGTCACAAAGGCCGTGGTCAAAAAATGGCAAAAATGAGTACTGCTACTTTGTTTGCAACATATAAAAAGACAGTATTTGCTTAAGTTACGCAACATATGTCCATTATAAGGACTAACAGTTAGATCAAAATCGTGTATTCATCGCCATTTCGACTTGATATCTGGCCTTATTAGTCCAAAACTGCTGCTACCAAATCGGTAGCAGTACTCATATTTACTGTTTTTTGGTCAGCAGGTCCCCCTTGCCTTAGCAAATCTAAGGCAAAACGGGCTCCAGACCGCTGAATCATGCCGCATAGGGCGCGTCAGCAGTCCGGAACCCGGTCCAAATTGAGTTATTGCACCGCGTTAGCCCAAGACACCCGACAGGATCTCAATCAGACTATCCACGTCGGCTTCCTCGCAGACGAGCGGCGGCAGGAAACGCAGCGTATGGGCACCCGTAGCGTTAATCACGGCACCGGCGGCCAGCGCGCGGGCAACAATATCATGCGCATCGCCCGCAGCATCATCCAAATCACAGCCGAGCATCAAGCCGCGGCCACGCACCTCGGTCACGTGCGGCAGCTTAGCGAGCTTTGCCTCCATATAGGCGCCTACCTTGGCAGCATGGTCGGCATAATCGCCGCGCACGAGCGCGGAGAGCGTCGCGGCACACGCCGTGATGGCCAGGCAGCTACCGCCAAAGGTCGAACCATGATCGCCGGGCTTAAAGACGTCGGCGATTTCCTTCTTTGCCACCACGGCACCCATGGGCACGCCGTCGGCAATGCCCTTGGCAAGGCTCATGATGTCAGGCTCCACGCCATAGGTTTGGAATGCAAACGGCTTGCCGGAGCGGAAGATGCCGCACTGGACCTCGTCGGCGATAAGCACGGCGCCCACTTCGTGTGCCAGGTCGCGCGCCGCCGCCATAAACTCCTCGGTCATGGGGTGCACGCCACTCTCACCTTGGATCGGCTCGAGCATCACGGCGCAAATTTCACTGCCCAGCTGCTTAAAGATCGCACGCAGTTCATCGACATCGTTGGGCGTGCAGGCCACAAAGCCACCCGGCAGTGGGCGGAAGCTGTCCTGCAGCCAATCCTGCATGGTGGCGGCAATGGTCTCGAGCGTACGGCCGTGAAAGCCGCCGCGCATGCACA
>CABVAS010000083.1 GCA_902496375.1 uncultured Collinsella sp. | reverse complement strand
CCGGCATCGTCATGTACTGGCTCGGCATTCCGGCCATGATGATCGGCCTGGGCGTGTACCTGCCGTTCTACATGTCACTCACGGCATTCCTGGGCTCCTGCGTCAAGCTCGCCTACGACAAGTGGTCCGCCCACCGCGACGCCACCGCTGGTCTTTCTGACGAGGAGAGGGCTGCCAAGGACGCCGCCTTCCAGGAACAGGGCCTGGTTATCGCCAGCGGCCTGCTCGGCGGCGAGTCCATCGTCGGCGTTATCCTGGCGTTTGTCTCTGTTGGCCTGAGCCTGCTGGGCTAAGTCGAGCAGTTGCTCGACAGCGACCATATTGCCTACGATTTGCCCGGTCGGTAGCTTTTGCGGCTGCTGACCGGGCTTTTTGATATCGAAACAAAGAAAGGCCGGCGCGCTGCGTTTAACAGCGCGCCGGCCTTATCGTTTGGCTAACGAGACGGTCCCGTTATGAATTGAAGTTCGTTGCAGAAACTACGCTCGAAACGCTACATCTGCTTGCGACGACGATCGCTCAGCGTCACACCAGCGGCCACGAGGGTGATACCGCCGATGACGAACACCTCGCCCGCAAGAGCGGAATTGTCGCCAGTCTGGGCGAGCGCGGCCGACGTTGCCTTCTTCTTGGCGACAGGAGCCTTTGCAGCAGCCTGCGCAACCTGAGGCTTGGCCTGCGGCTCAGCCTTGGGATGATACTTGTCGTACTCGGCCTGTGCGGCAGCCAGGGCATCCTTAGCATCGTTAAGCTCGGCAAGCGCGGCGGCATAGGCGTCGTTGGCATCGGACAGTTTGGCATCGGCATCGCTCAGAGCAGCCTTGAGACCAGCAGCGGCATCAACGGCGGCCTTATAGCGAGCGTAGGCAGCGTTCAGCTTGACCAGCTTCTCGTTGCCCGTCGTGCCCGCGGCAAGGGATGCCTTGTGGTCGACGGCCTCAAGATCGGCCTTGAGCGCCTCGTCGTTGGCAAGCTCAGCCTTGGCCTTGACGATCTCGAAGTTCGCATCGACGACGGCTTCGTTGGCGGCCTCGAGCTGCTTCTGGGCATCGGCGACACCGGCGACGGCGGCGTCATAGGCGACCTTGGCGTCGTCGACCGCTTTCTGGGCTCCAGCGAAGCGCTCGAAGGCCTTGTTCGCGGTGGCCAGTTCGCCCTCGGCAGCCTTGGCCTTGGCCTGCGCGTCGGACACAGCCTGCGCCTTGGCGGCAACCGCCTGCTTGGCGTCCGAAAGAGCAGTCGCGGCCTGGACATCTGCGGCCTGGGCCTTGTCTACACCAGCCTGGGCGGCATCGTCGGCCTTCTTGGCATCGTTAAGCGTGCCCTGCTTGTTCGCAAGATCCGTCTTGGCGGCATCGCACTTGGCGGCAAGGTCCTTGACCGAAGCCGTGGCGTTGTCATACGCCTCGTTGGCTTGATCGGACTTTGCCTTGGCGGCATCGCGGGCGCTGCGAGCCTTCGCCTTGTGAGCAGCGGCCTCGGCTGCCTTCGTCTTGCTGTCAGCAAGCGTGGCGTTTGCCTTATCGAGAGCCGCCTGGGCAGTAGCGGCCTCGGCCTTGGCGGCATCGAGGTTCTGCTTGAGGGACTCGATGTCGATTCCGCCGAGTGCGTCCTTCGCGGCGTCGTATGCCGTCTTCGCGGCGGCGGTACCGGACTTAGCCTTCTCGTACTCACCCTTGGCGGTGTTCATGTTCACATCTGCTGCGGTGAAAGCGTCCTGGGCGGCACCCTGCCCGTTTACAGCTGCGAAGTAAGCTTCCCTAGTAGTTCCAAAGTTCTTCTGCGCCTCGGCGAGCTTGCCCTGAAGCTCCTTGAGCTGCGCCTTCTGCGCCTGCGTGCCGCCAGCGTTATAGGCAGAGTCGATGTAGTCGTTCACGAGCTTCTTGAACTCGGAGACAGTGAAATCCTTCTGCCCCGTGCTCCCGCTATAGTCGAAAACGGTTACCTCGGAATCGGTATTCTTACCGCTACCGGTCGCGATGCCGATAGCCTTCGCGCCGGCATCGATGATGTTTAGATAGTGCCCGCACTCATGGTAGATGCTGTTGTAGTGCTGGTAGATATAGTAGGAATCATATCGATGGCTTCCAAGTGCGTCACCATACTGCTCGACGTACTTATCGAACGCCTTTTTCTCCTGGGTGTAGAGACCGGTATATGGCCAGCCGAGGGTATCCTCGGTCTCGCCTCCGGTGTATGCCCCGCCGCCGCCTGCAAGATTCTCACCTTGATCGAAATAGCAGTTCGAGTGTCCCCAGATGTTCGATGAATATGATGTATTGAGGGCGGCTGCCGCAGTCATGCGGAGGCTGACGCTAAGCTCAGACTGGCCGTTCGCCTTGCGGAGGTTGTTCTGGGTATCGAGGTAGGTCAGGGCGTTACGCATCTGCTCCAAGGAGAGCGGATTGGTGTCGCGAGACATGTCCTGATCGACGTACTTGTCATACCAGTCCTGTTTCTCTGTCGTCCCCATGAGCATCGACGCGGCGGTACTTGCATTCGACTTCTGCTGGGCGGTGAAATCGCTGCTGTTGCTGATGTAGGCCATAAAGCCGAGCATGCCCTTATTGATGACTTCCTGGTCAACGGTCATGTTGGACTTTAGGTCTGCAATCTGCTGCTCAAGAGCCTCAACCTGGGCATTAGCAGCGTCATAAGCCTTTTCCGCGGCGTTCGAAGCGGCGCAGGCTGCCTCCCACTCGCTGCGCTTCTGCTTGCGAACTTCGACAAGCTTATCGTACGCGGTCTTCTTGTCTGCTTCGGTCTGCTGCGCCTTCTCGTATGCGGCCTTGGCGGCGTCGTGCTTGCTGGCGGCGGCGCTGTACTCCTTGTTTGCCGCATCGTATGCAGACTGGGCAGATGCCACAGCAGCGTTGGCGGCGTTGGCCTTCTCCTGCGCGGCGGTGGCGGTATTCTGGGCCGCCTGCAGGTTCGCCTGGGCGGTAGCGTCGGCATCCGTCGCGGCATTGAGCTCCGCCTGCGCGGTCTTGAGCTCACCAGCAGCAGCCTTCTTGGCGGCCTCAAGCGCACTCAGGTCAACACCCGTACCCGAGACGGCAGCATCGAGCGCGGCCTGCGCCTGGTTGAACTTCTGCTGGGCGTTATCGCGCGCGGTGGTTGCGGCTGCGAGAGCAGCGGCAGTCTCCTGCTTCTTGGCCTGGGCAGTCGTCAAAGCTGCCTCGGTATTCTGCTTTTCCTGCTGGGCGCTGGCCTCGGCAGCCTTGGCCTGGTCCAGATTGGCCTGTGCAGTAGCAACGGCCTTATTGGCGTCATCGAGCTTTGCCTGTGCGTCCTCGACGGCCTTCTTGGCGGCCTCGTACTTGTCCATACCCATGGCATCGAGCTTAGCCTGGGCATCCTTGAGTGCCTTCTTGGCCTCATCCTGCTTTGCCTTGGCGTCCTTGAGCGCCTGGGTCTTGTCCTCGACACTCTTGTTGGCCTGATCGAGCTGATCGTTCAGGTCGCCCAGCTTCTTCTGCTGCTGCTCGGTCTTTTCGACAGCGGCTTTGAGCTCGTCAATCTTCTCCTGAAGCGCGGCTACCTCGGCCTCGTTCTGCTCGGCGGCGTTATCGGTCACGGCCTGCGAGGCCTGATTCTTTTGCTGCTGCGCCTGCTTTTGAGACTGGCCCGCCGCGTCGGCCTTCTTCTGGGCGGCATCGTAGGCGGCCTGAGCGTCCTTGAGCTGCTTTGCCGACTCCTCGGCCAGCTGGGCAGCCGTCTTTACGACCGCTTGGTTACCGGCGGCAACGGTGTTCTCTACAGAACTACCCCCCCCCTGAACAGAATCGCCGTTATCGGTTGACGGTGCGGCGAGTGCCGCCAGCGGCGACATGAGCGGCTGAGCGATGAGGCCCGCCGTCAAAACGGTTGCGACGGCGCGGTTGGCAACGCCCTTGACGTTGACGGCCTTGGCCCGAGGCTCAAAGTGTTGTGGACTGTAGTTTGCCATGGCTTTCTCCCTTTGACACGGATGTATCCATACGCTTCAAAATGTAGGAGCTGATTTTTGAATTCTGTTGCGCAACATTGGCGACCAGCGTATTTTTTGAAATTCACGCTCTCGTGCTTCACAGTTTCGTCACATTTGAAGGAGCTGGTGCATCATATTCTCGCGGGATGGAATTGAGCCTGTGATTTGCATTTGCTCCCGCGTCATCCGCCCTATCGGATTCCGCATCCAACAGACACCCCGCCCGCCACGGTGTAGAGTTAGGACAACGGGCGCGTTGCGCGGACCGCGCTGGAACGAGGTGGACATGGAACTCGACAAACAACAAATCAAGCGACTACGCGAACGCCATCACCGGCGCCACGGCATCCGCCCTGCCCATAGTGAGGCTGCCGAGCAGGCTGGTCGCTTTTTAAAGCGCGCGTTCAACATTCGCGAGGGACGCGCGCCCTACCACGTGATCCGCAAGCGTTTTGTAAACGGGGCGCGCCTGACCGGCTCTCACCTGTGCATCCTCATCATCGCCATGCTCATCGCAAGCATCGGCCTCGATATCGATTCGGACATCGCCATCGTGGGCGCCATGCTCATCTGCCCGCTCATGGGATCGGTCCTTGCCATGGCATATGGCATCGCCACGCTCGACCGTGAGATTACCGTCGAAGCCGTCGCGGGCTTGGCTCTACAGATGGTCTTTTGCCTGGTCACGTCCACGTTGTACTTTAAGCTCTCGCCCCTTGGCACCACCACGGCGGCCATCATCGACAACTCGACACCCACCGTCTGGGACCTTACCGTCGCACTCGCAGGCGGCTTTGCAGGCGGGCTGGGCAACTCACGCGACCAGGAACCCGCCACGCTCATCGCCGGCGTGGCCGTGGCGACCGCGCTTATGCCGCCCCTGTGCGCGGCGGGCTACGGCATCGCCATCGCAAGCGGGTCACTGTTTCTCTCGGCGCTCTACGAGTTTGGCATCAACGTGGTCTTTATCGCGCTGGCTGCCGAAGCCGTACTGCTTCTTTTGCGTGCGCCGCTCAAGCGCGACCTCAACGGCGACGGCATTGTGACCGCTGAGGAAGACACCGAGGTCGACGAGCTGTCACGCAAAGTGCGCCGCCGCATCATCGTGGGAACGGCCATCTTTGCCATCCCCTGCATCGTTATGACCGCAGGCTCCATTGGCTCGGCGCAGGCCGACGTGCAGGACGGCTACGGTGTCACCGAAACCACACGCGAGCTTGCCGCGGTGCTGCCGGGCTTTAAGGATTACACCGTCGCCGTCGAGACCTCGGCTACCGAAGGCGAGGAGGAGGGCATCGTCGAGCGTGAGATTGTCGCCCATGTGACGACAGGCGAGGCGCTTGGGGCGCACGACCGCCACGTCGCCCGCAAGCTCATAGACCTCAACGTACCCGAACTCGATCGCGTGGAGTTCGATGTGAAGTGATGCAGAGCGCGGGATGAATGCTCGCACGGACGCAAGTTACGACGAGGCGCAGGTGCGATACGGACACGAGCAAATAGCGGGGTGCAGTTCACACCCGCGCCCCGCTCGCTTTTTTATTGCCGTGAATCAGACGTCCGCATCGACATCGCCAGGCTCCACCGTAAACGCCGGATCGGTGCTCACAAGATAAAATCGGGTCACCTCAGTATTTCTAATTAGGTAAATCTGCCCCTGATTGCGTCGGCGCGATATATATGCAACGTGAACCGTGCCGAACTCTTCGCCGTTTTCCTTCTTTAATACCAGGATATTGGGATCGTCCGTACGCTTAAACTGCCCGTTTGTGCAGCTTCCGTCTTGGTCGACCAGCTGCCATCGACAGTTGTCCTCCTCAAGAAAAGCCAGGGTTTCCCGACTCGTTTTCTCATCCCGATAGAAACCATCAATGGCAAACCCTTCGGAAGCGCATTCCTGCATATAGGACGTTTCTCGGCTTATAGCAAACAGCCCTGTAGCGCCCAGGAGCACAGCCAGGCAGACCACTGCAAGGGCTATCGAAATAGCACGGCGACCCATGTTAGCCCAACCGATAGTTGTTTAACGGAGCGCGAAACATACCTGGAACCTCCGATATCAGGGGGAACGTCGCCAGCAGGCTGGCGACAACTATATGTTTCTGACATCAAACCATATGGCTGCCACTCGCGGAGGGGGCATCGGCGAACGGCGTGTTTTCATACTCCATTGGTCAAACCTAAGCGCGGCCCTACAGCTCGTACTTGTACACGCGGTAGATGTACTTTTCGGCTTCCATCTCGTAGGTGGCGATGGGTAGACCGTAGCGATCGTCTCGTCGTTTGGCAGATAGGTCACACTGTGCTGTCCCGCGTTGAGCGAAAAATCGCCCTGGGCTTGCAGCAGCTTGTCCTCAAAGCCCGAACCGGCCCAAAAATCGGGCGAGCCCACGGAAGGCTGCAGCGAGATCATTTGCGCAACATATGTCCAGCAAAAACGGGTGGTAGCCGGTACGACTACCACCCGTTTGTCTTATATCCGGCTCGAAGTAGGCCAACTACTTCTTAATACCGCGCCCCAGACGCTTGGCGACCGATGCAACGGCCTCCTCACTGGCCGGTCCGCAGCTCACGCAGCCGTCGTGGGCACGCATCTGGCCGGTGACCTCGTCCATCGCGAGCGGCGCCACCTTCTCGAGCTTAAAGCCCTTGCCAGCGCGCATGTTCTCCTTTGCCACGCTGATCATGAGCTTAATACGGTTGAGCTGGTTGACCTCAGACGCACCGGGGTCGTAGTCCACTGCAACGATGTTGCTCTCGGGGTGCTGACGGCGCAGCTCCTTGATCACGGCCTTGCCCACCACGTGGTTGGGCAGGCACGCGAAGGGCTGCGTGCAGATGATGTTGGGCGCACCGTGGTCGATCAGGTCGAGCATCTCGGCCGTGAGCAGCCAGCCCTCGCCCATGTTGTTGCACACAGAAAGCACCGTGCGGGCCTTGTCGGCCATGGTGTCGATGCGC
>CABVAS010000082.1 GCA_902496375.1 uncultured Collinsella sp. | reverse complement strand
AGTTCCGCACGCAAAGAAGGCCACTTAATGTGGCCTTCGTCTTGCGCAGGACTGTAGAGCAGGAAACCTTATATCCGGCCCCTCCGTCCGGGGACCGCGCCGTACCAGCTACAGCGTCATGTTTGGATCGGCGTCGACGTCGAACGGCGAGATTTCTCCTCGGTCGAATTTACGGCGGGCAACCTCTGCGATCATGGCGGCGTTGTCGGTGCACGCCGAAAGCGGTGGCACCGTTACGCGGATCCCCTGACGCCCGAGCTTCTTGATCATCATCTCGCGCAGATGCGGATTAGCCGAGACACCACCGCCGATGCAATACTCCTTGCACCCGGTGGCGTGCAGGGCGTTTTTGGCCTTCTTGTACTGCACGTCAAAGACCGCCGCCTCAAACGAGGCCGCTAGGTCGGGCAGGTGAATCGTGCGCCCGGCCTTGGTCTCCTGCTCGATGTAGAGCGTCACCGCCGTCTTGAGGCCCGAAAGCGAGAAGCGATAGTCCCCCCTGCTGTTAAGCGCACGGGGGAAATCGATCGCCTTGGGGTTGCCCGTCTCGGCAAGCTTGGAGATGATAGGGCCTCCGGGATAGCCAAGACCCAGTGCCTTTGCCACCTTGTCGAAGGCTTCGCCCACGGCGTCGTCGAGCGTCTCGCCAAGCACTTCATAGTCGCCCCATGCCTTTACGTGCACGAGCATGGTGTGCCCGCCCGAAACGAGCGTAAAGATAAACGGGGGCTTGAGGTCGGGCTGCGCCAACAGGTTGGCAAACAGGTGGCCCTCCAGATGATTGACGCACACCAGCGGTTTGCCGGCAGCATACGCAAAGCCCTTGGCGAAGGCGACGCCCACTACCAGAGCACCCACCAGGCCCGGCCCCTGCGTCACGCCAACAGCGGCGAGTTCGCTCGGCGCGATGGCTCCACCCTCAAGACCAAGCGATGCTGCGGCATCCTCGAGCGCCGCATCCACGACACTCACAATCACCTCAACGTGTTTGCGCGAGGCGATCTCGGGCACCACGCCGCCAAAACGGGCATGGAAATCGATCTGCGTCGACACCTGGTTGGCCAGCATATTGCCATCCGCATCGATAATCGCCACCGCCGTCTCGTCGCAGGAACTCTCGATGGCAAGCACTAGGCGGCGGCGCTCAATTTCGGCACGCTCCCCCTCGGAGCGCCCAGGCGCAGGCAGCGGCCATACGCGCTGCTCTGCCGCCGTCGGCTCGGGCGAGGCATTGTCGACCGGAAGCACCAGAGGCAGCGGAGCCGTCATGACGATGGCATCCTTGCCGGCACCATAATAGCCGCGGCGCCATCCTGCCTCGGTAAAGCCCAGAGCGTTATAAAGCGCGATCGCTCCCTTGTTGTCGTCCTCGACCTCGAGCGAAGCCGTGGTGCAGCCGAGCATCTGGGCATCATAGCTCACATGCGACAGCAGCTTGCGGGCAATGCCCTCACGGCGATGTGCCGGGTCGACGGCGACATCCAGAATCTGCACATCACCGTCCACGACCATACCGCCGGCAAGGCCCAGCAGCTTGCCGTCGTCGTGTGCCACCCACCAACTACGCGGCGCAGCGACGTCCTCGCCCAGTTCGGACAGGAACATGCCCGGCGTCCACGCCTCGTGTCCGGCACCTTCAAAGCAGGCAGCCTCTAGCGCGCTCGCGCCCTCGGCATCCGCCGCGCCCATGGGACGGAACTGCAGATGACGACCGGCGAGCTCATCGGCAACGCCCGTAATTTCGCTCTGTGCACTCTCAGCAAGACCAAGACGCTTGCGCTCGTTTTCCTCGGCATCCGAAAGGCGCGTGTAAATCGGCAGGACGCGAGCCGGATCGCCGTCACCCGCAGCGTGCGCGAGCAGCAAGCCCTCGCCCGAAGGCCACCACAGGTCGCGCTCCACGCAGCGGGCGGTCTCGTCCTCACCCAGCAGCTTGCCATAGCGCACGAGACCGTCACCGGTCAGCTGAACCTGGTCCCAGTCCGCTGCTCGGCGCCACTCATCGAGCGCCACGGCGGCCTTGACCACGTGTTCGCGCTCAAATTGACGCTCGGGGCCCTCATCGACCAGCATATACAGCGCCGGATATACCTCACCGCGCATAGCATCGGCCAAGATACCAAGCTTGCCGCGCACGCCAGCCTTCCACGCCGTCCAAGCGCAAGCGTCGAGCGTCGACACGCCCAGCAGCGGAGCATTGGCACCGCGCGCGAGGCCCTTGGCAGTGGAGATGCCGATGCGCACACCCGTAAACGACCCCGGGCCGCGGCCGACCACGTAGCAACCAACATCGCTGCGATCCAGACCGGCTTGAGCCAGCATGCCATCAACGGTATTCACGAGCTCCACATTGGCATGGCGACGGCACATATGGTCGCCACTCGCCAGCTTCGCCTCGCCCGTCTGCCCATCAATCCAGCTTGCCGCGCAGGCAAGCATATCGGTCGAAGTATCGAGCGCTACCACCAGCGCGTAATCGTTATGCAAGCTCATCTTGTACAGCCTTATCAATCAAATCGGAAAGCTTCGCTGCGCGCTCGCCGTGCGCCTCGAGCGTTATCATTCGCACGTCGCTATCGTTCTCATCACGCTTAAGCGTTAGCGAAAGATACTCGTCTGTCAGTTCGTCCTGGAACTGTTCGCCCCACTCCAACAGACAGGCACCCTCATAGCCCAGTACATCGAAAATGCCCGTATCCTCGAGCTCGTAAGCATGCTCCAGACGGTACAGGTCAAAGTGGAACAGAGGAATACGCCCCTGGTCATGAACAGCCATGAGTGCAAATGTGGGGCTCGTGACCATATGACCGTCGCCCAGACCACGCGAAACGCCCTTGGTAAAGTGGGTTTTGCCCACCCCGAGGCCGCCGGTCAAGATCAGCACATCACCATCTTCCAGGCACGGCGCAACCAGCTCGCCAAAATGCTCCGTATCAGCAGAGCAAGCCGTTTTATAAATACCTACCCCCAGGCGCTCCAGGGACATATATGCTCCTTATTATTCCGAGGCACCCTCTGGCGCGGGGTGTCGCTCCAGATAGTCGCCCAGCATCTTAAAGTCTTCCTCCAGCAACTCCTGCCACGCCGGATTGCGCAGCGCCGCCGCAGGATGAAACGTCGGCATCACCACAAAGTGCCCCATCTGATGGAACCTGCCGCGCAGCTTGGTAATGCCAATCTCGGTCTTGAGCACAAAGTGCGTTGCGGGGTTGCCGAGCGTCACGATGATATCGGGCCAGATGCTTCGAATCTGCTCGCGCAAAAACGGTGAGCAAGCCAGCACTTCCTCGGGGCGCGGATTGCGGTTTCCCGGCGGGCGGCACTTAAGCACGTTGGCAATGTAGACGTCTTCGCGTTTGAGCCCCGCCAGCGACAAAATGCCGTTGAGGTCCTCGCCTGCCGCCCCCACAAAGGGCTCGCCCTGCAAATCCTCATTGCGGCCCGGTGCCTCACCAATAAACATCACGCGAGCGCGGGGGTTTCCCACGCCAAACACGATATTGTGACGCGACTGGTAGAGCTGGCAGAGGTGACAATCGCCCAGAACGGCCTCAATTTCCTCGAGTGCGACCTCACGTGGTGCCTGATGGGTATGGCCGGGGATGTGCATGACGCCCATAGCGGCTCCTACACGTAGACCTTGTCGAGACGCATGCCAAAGCCGCAGGCGACCTCGTAGTTAATCGTTCCGCGCAGTCGGGCCATCTCGTCCATAGTGATCTCGGCATCGCCATCGCGGCCGACAATGATCATCTCGTCACCATACTCGGCCTCGGGAATCTCGTGTGCCGGGTTGGACTGAATGGCGACCATAAACTGGTCCATGCAGATATTGCCAACCTGATGCACACGCTCGCCGCGATACAGCACATCCATACGATTGGAAAGCGTACGCGATAGGCCATCGGCATAACCGATCGGCAGCGTGCAGATCTGAACGCGCGTACGCGGTACGCGGTAGGTAAAACCGTAGCCCACGCCCTCACCCATCGCAGGGTGTGCCACGCGCGTCACACGCGCATGGACGCTCATAACGGGATCAAGCTGCATCACGCGGCCACTCAGCTCGCACGGCTGCATGCCATACAAGCCAACGCCGGCGCGGATCATATCAAAATGCATCGAGGGGTCAAGCATCGAGGACGGCGTGTTGGCGCAGTGCACGATACCGCACTCAAAACCCGCATCCTTAATGGCCTGAACGGCCTCGGTAAAGCGTTGACACTGCAGCTTGTAGTCCCAGCCCGAAGGTTCATCGGCCGTGGCGAAGTGCGTAAATACGCCGTCGCACTGAATACCGCGATGGAAATTTATACCGCGGACAAAGTCGAGCACCTGCGTGTAGTGAACGCCGATACGATTCATGCCCGTCTCGATGGCGAGATGATACTTGCCCACTTTGCCCGCCGCGACGGCACATTCGCCATACGCAAGAGCAAAATCAGACGTATAGACCGAAGGCATGATATCAAACTCGAGCAACGTCGGAATGGCCTCGATAGGCGGCTCGCTTAGGATGAGGATGGGTTTCGTAATCCCGCCCTGTCGGAGCTCAACGCCCTCGTTAACCGTCGCCACGGCAAACATGTCGGCACCGGCCGAATACATGATCTTGGCGCACTCAACAGCTCCATGACCATAAGCATCGGCCTTGACCACGCAGCACAGGCGCTGACGTGGATTCAGCAAGTTCTTATAGGCCCTCGTGTTGCGACGGAGCGCCCCGCGGTCGATCTCGACCCAGGACCAGCGCGTCAAATCGGCTTTATTCATGATTAGTCATCCGACCCTTCGTCCATGATTCCCAGATCTTCGAGCGCATCCTTTGCCGCCAGTTCCATGGCCGGACCGATCAAGTCGATAAGATCGGTCGCGATGACGCTCTTCTCACCATACTCCGTCGCCGCGGCAAAACCGGCGTAGCTGTGAAGTGCGACGGCGTACGAATACAGCAGCTCCCAACGATCCATCTCGTCGCGCATGGTGGCAAGCGTGCCGGCCAAAATACCCGCGAGAACATCACCCGAACCGGCAGTTGCCAGAGAAGCCGGACCCGAGAGCGGCAGCAGCACACGCTCAACGCCACAGATAGCCGTCGTCGGCCCCTTGGCAATGACCACCAGATTGTCAGAGCCTGCAGCCCAGACAACCTTCTGCGCGGCTGCAATCGCAGTACCAAGGTCGTTCACCTCGTCACCGGCAACCAGACGCGAAAGTTCACGATAGTGCGGCGTCATAACCAACGGCTGCTCGCGACGATACATCTCGGGATTACTATCAATACCGTCAATGGCAATCTTAGCAAGGCAGTTGAGTGCATCGGCGTCCAAGATAAGCGGCACATCAAGCTCGAGCAAGCCCGAAACCACCTGCATAGCGCCGGCAGATGTCGTCATACCGGGACCGCACAGCACACAGCTGTACTTCTTTGCAATCTCGCACACAGTCATGCGCGCAGCGGCGCCAAAGGAGCCGCGGGAATCAGACGGAATAGCAAAGACGGGAATCGAAGGAAGTGCCATGCGAATAAGATTGGCGCAGGCGTCAGGAGCCGCGACTGCCACGTAACCAGCACCCGCGCGAGCTGCAGACTTGGCCGCCATAATGGCAGCACCAGGATATTGCGCAGATCCGGCGACAATAAGCACAGAGCCACGGGAATACTTATCGATATTCGTAGGTAGTGGGGCAAAGTAATCAACTAAGTCACCGGGCTCGACAATCTCGGCGGCGTGGTCGACATCATCGATGACCTCGTCAAGACGGTCGTAAAGATTGCCGCAGATCAAATCGCCAGCATACTCAGGACCATCAGCGCTATACAGACCAATCTTGGGCGCAATCATCGTCACCGTATGCTCGGCACGAATGCAGTCGTCATCAACAACGCCCGTCTCGGCATTCAGGCCCGAGGGAACATCAATGGATACGACACAATCGGCGCATTCATTGACCGTAGGAATCCAGATGGAGAACGGCGCACGCAGATTTCCGTGGAAACCGGTACCAAAAATGGCATCGACAACAACATCGGCCTTATCGATCAAAACCTCGAGTTCGTCACGCGAGGGGCCGACGCAAACGTGCACATCGCGGCCGGCAGTACGACGAGCAACATGACGTGCCAGAGCAGCAGGAATCTCATCCGGCTCAACCGGAGAAACGATATCCACGTCCACACCCTTATGGCTCAGGATATCGGCGGCAACCCAACCGTCGCCGCCATTATTACCAAAACCGACCAGAACGAGAACCCGATCGGGATTGAGCTTCAAGACCTCGTTGGCGGCAAACTCACCCGCTAGCTCCATAAGCTCGGCCTTCGAAGTCCCTTCGCGTTCGATGATATCCTCGAGACGAACGACTTCTTCGGTACTCAAAACCGGTTTCATCTATGCTCCTAGCGTATCTTGCGAAGCATCGCCCAGGTGCTCCGTCAATGCTGAATTCTGCAGCTGCTCAAGCTCATCTAAAACAGAGCGAGCCTCTTTAAATGTCTGCGCTACGCGTTTCTTGGTGCTCACCTTTTCCTCTTTTGGCTTAGGCCGAGCATCTTCGGTAATCGCGATGGCATTCGCAACGGCCAAGTCTCCTGTAAGCGTAATGGAAAGAGCGACCTCAACAACACCCAGTTCTTGAGCGATCTCGAGAGCACGGCCCGAAAGCAGCGCCTTCGGTTTGCCGAGTTTATCACGCGTAACCGAAACATCCTTGCGACCCACGCCTTGACTAAAACCCGTGCCGAGAGCTTTAAGTACCGCCTCGCGCGAAGCAAAGCGGCTCGCATAGTGAGCAGCGGGACGCGATGATGTATCGCAATACGCACGCTCTTCTTCGGTAAACACACGCCGAGCAAACGACGGCGTCTTTTCAAGAATTGATTTCATGCGGGAAATCTCGACGATATCAACGCCGATACCAGCTTCAGCCATGTTCACCTCCATATCGCACAGACTAAGTTATTGTAGCCCGTTCACAGAAGATGCGACAAACGAGGGTTATAAAACACAGCTACTATGTGAGACACAATCCCGTAAACGCAAAAAAGGGGGAGGCCGCGAGGCCTCCCCCTTCTCAGTTCAAGCGT
>CABVAS010000081.1 GCA_902496375.1 uncultured Collinsella sp. | reverse complement strand
GTTTGCCTGCGAGCTCTACGAGGGCGCGCTCGACGCCGCGGCCGAGCTCTGTCGTCAAGCAGGCCTTTCGGACGTGCGTATCGTCCACGACCTCACCGATCGTCCCCGCATCGTTCGAGCCATCGTCACCGAGCCCAAACAGCGTATTTAAGCTTAATAAATAGACATTTGCGCAAGTTTGTCCTTGCAATATACCGTAAAACTTCTACTATAGAAGGAGAAAGGTATGTCAAATCAGCTGCATCGGTACCGTATCGTGCTTGATTACATTGAACCTTGGCTTGATGAGCAGGATGAAGCTACGCTGAAGCAGATTTATGCAGACCTTTTGGTGCTCGAGAAGGAAGGTCCCAGCCTTGGTCGTCCGCTGGTTGACCGCGTAAAGGGCTCGAAGCTTCATCATTTAAAGGAGCTGAGAGTGACGTCGTGTGGTGGGCAGGTGATTCGCATCCTCTTCGCCTTTGACCCCAAGCGCCAGGCGGTATTGCTATTGGCGGGTGATAAGTCGCGAGCGGGATCGTCAAGGGCAAAATGGAACGGTTGGTATGCGATCAACATTCCAAGGGCCGAGCAAATATACCGTCGCCACGTAAGGAGGCTCGATCGAGATGGAACTGCATGAGTATATGGAATCTCGCGGGATAACACGCGACTCCATTACCGCCGAGCAGGAGAGGACTCGCGATCGTATCGAAGCCTATAAGCTTGCTCAGATTCGCAGGTTAAAAGATCTAACACAGGCGTCGGTCGCCCAGTCGATGGGCGTTTCTCAAAAACGTGTATCCGAGCTCGAGCGTGGGGAGTTGGGTTCGATGAGGCTCGACACGCTGAGCAGGTACGCAGAGAGCCTCGGCGGAAAACTGGTTGCAAGCATCGAGTTTCCCGATCGTACCGTTACGCTTGCGCGCTAAAAATCTTCAATTAACCCCCTCACTTTCACCGACTACTAGAGCCGCTCACCAAACCAACATGCGCTCTGGGCAAATAGGTTGAACGTTTCGTGCGAGAATGCCCCACAGTAAACAAACTTGCACCAGAGCGTAAGGGGCTGGCATACACATGCAGACGGTCTATCGGGTATATGAGGGAACGCGCGAGCCGCATCGGCTTGCCGTCGAGCGCGCGGCCGAGGTGCTCGGCCGCGGCGGCCTGGCGCTGATCCCGACCGAGACGGTTTACGGTGTCGCCGTGGCGGTCAACGCCTTCTCGGACGCCGTGCCCCAAGATACAGGCGAATTCCCATCGTGGCCGCGCGATCCGCAGGCTGCCGTCAATGGCGCCGCGGTCCCTGCGCTCGGTACCGGCTACCGCCGTATCTTCACTCTCAAGCAACGTGAACTCACGCAAACCGTCGCTTGGCTGGTCGATGGTGTCGAGGCGCTCGACCGCTATGGCGTGGATATCCCGGAAGATGCCCGCGTACTTGCGCGACGATGCTGGCCGGGAGCCCTGACTATCGTGGTCAAGGCGGCTCCCTGCGTGCCGACCTTTATGCGTGCTGCCGACGACACCGTGGCCCTGCGCGCTTCGGCCTCTCCCGTGGTCCAAGCGCTCATCCGCGCCTGCGGCAGTCCCCTTGCCTGCACGAGCGCCAACACACACGGCGCGCCCTCGCCGGCAAGCTTTGCCGCCGTCGAAGGTCGCATCCTGGAGGGGGTCGATGTTGCCGTCGACGCCGGCGAGACCCCGTGTCGCGACGCCTCGACCATCGTGTCGTTCCAGCACGGCGGGCTCCAGATCCTGCGCCAAGGCGCACTTCCCGCATCAGAGATCGAACGGGTCCTGTCCGACCCGATGCAATAGAAAGGTGTAAGCGATGTCGTTGAATCTGGGCAGCCTGGGCATGGAAGATGCCTCGTTTAACTTTGGCGGTTCCTACATCATGGCGCTCGACTGCGGCACCACCTCGGTACTTGCGACCATCGTCGACGAGTACGGCTGCATCGTCGCGCAGGCACGTCGTAGCGTCAAAACCAGCTTCCCGCGTCCCGGTTGGATAGAGCAAGACCCCATGGAGGTGCTTGCCAGCCAGATCGGCGTGATGATGGAGGTCCAGTTTAAGAGCGGCATCCATTCTGACCGCATCGCCGCCATCGGTATCTCCAACCAGCGCGAGACCACGGTGGTGTGGGACCGCATAAGCGGCCAACCCATCTATAACGCCATCGTGTGGCAATGCCGTCGCACCGCACCTCTGATCGACGAGCTGGTCGAGCGGGGCGCAGAAGAGCTGGTGCGCTCCCGCACGGGACTCACGCTCGATCCGTATTTCTCGGCTTCCAAGGTGCAGTGGATCCTCGACAACGTCGACGGTGCGCGTGAGAGCGCGGCGGCGGGCGACCTCATGTTTGGCACCATCGACACCTGGCTCATCTACAACCTCACCGGCAGTCAGGTCTTTGCCACCGACTACACCAATGCCAGCCGCACGGCGCTCTTTAATATCCATACGCTCGATTGGGACGACGACCTGCTGGCGCTCTTTGACGTTCCGCGTTCCATGATGCCCGAGGTTCGTTGGAGCTCGGGCGACTACGGCCGCGTCGCGAGCGACATCATGACCAATATGCCGCCCATCATGGGCGTGGCGGGCGATCAGCAGGCGTCGCTGTTCGGCCACTGCTACTTCGTCCCCGCCTTCGCTGGCCTGGGCGCTCCCTGGTGGGATCCGCATGCCCGCGGTATCGTGTGCGGCCTGACCGGTGCCTCGAGTCGCGCGACCATTGTGCGTGCGGCCTGCGAGTCCATGGCCTACCAGAGTTATGACGTGCTGCGCGCCATGGAGCAGGACGTGGGACTTTCGATTGAGCGCCTGTCCGTCGATGGCGGCGCCTCACGCAACGAGTTCATCATGCAATTCCAGGCCGACCTGCTGGATATCCCCGTGCTGCAATGCGAGACGGTGGAGACCACGGCAATCGGTGCCGCGTACTTGGCGGGTCTTGCCGTCGGCTATTGGGAAGACCTTGAAGAGCTGGAGCAAAATGCCCAGATCGTTAGGACCTTCCTTCCCCATATGTCCGCCGAGCGTCGCGAGCAAAACCTTGCGGGCTGGCGTGATGCAGTCAAGCGCTCGCTCAGTACCGCACAGTAGGGCTGCGATGGGCTGCTCGATACAACAAACCGCTAAATTATGCATGGCGTGCGGCGGCAACATTGCTGCGTGCCTTGTCAGCAAGGCCGTTTTGCGGCCGCAACGAAAGGGGCAATCAACCCATGACCGTCACCTACGATGCGTCCCGTGTGACGCTTGTCGATCATCCGCTCGTCCAGCACAAGCTGTCGATCCTGCGCGACAAAAACACCGGCACCAACCAGTTCCGCCAGCTTGTGCGCGAGCTTGCACTTTTTGACGGCTACGAGGCCATGCGCGACCTGCCCATGGAAGACGTCGAAGTCGAGACCCCCATCACCACCGCAACGTTTAAGCAGCTCGCCGGCAAAAAGCTCGCCATCGTTCCCGTCCTGCGTGCAGGCCTTGGCATGGTCGACGGCATCCTCGAACTGGTGCCCTCCGCTCGCGTGGGCCACATCGGTATGGAACGCGACGAGGTCACCCACGAGCCGCATGAGTATTACTGCAAGATGCCCAAGGATATCGACCAGCGCATCTGCCTGGTCGTCGACCCCATGCTCGCCACGGGCGGTTCGGCCGAGATGGCCATCAGCTACCTGCGCGAGCGCGGTGTCAAGGACATCCGCATGCTGTGCATCGTCGCTGCCCCCGAGGGCCTCAAGTCGCTGACCGAGAAGGACCCAGATGTGCATATCTATACCTGCGCTATCGATGACCATCTCAACGAGGCTGCCTACATCGTTCCCGGCCTGGGCGACGCCGGCGATCGCATCTACGGCACGCTCTAGTCGCTGGGCTAAGACGGCCGCGGCTGCAAATAGGAAGAAATGGTGCGCGCGGGCAAGTAGAAGACGCCTGTGCGCACCTTTAGTTAATGGACGTTTTGCCCTGCAGGGTTCGAGAAAAACGTATTACCGTACCTGCGGCATAAAGAAGGTCTTAAGAAAACGAACAGGTGCGTATTAACCGATGCTTTTTCGGTTGTACTTTAGCGATTGGCTCGTACAATAGTCACCAATGTTTGGCGGGAACTGTTCTGTGAGGCGTTAAAAAAGGAAAGTGAGGACGCCAATGTTTCAGATAGCCGATCTGCTCGCTATCGTTGCAGGCGCCATCGCGGGCGCAATTGCCTTCCTTCCCTTTGTCTTTACGCTCAAGCCGGTTCTTGACGATAAGCAGAATGCGGACATGCTCAAGGGTATGGTGAGTCTGGCGGTCTCGGCAATCGCTCTGCTCGTCTTTACCTTGGTTGTGTTTGTGTTGTTCGGAGAGGCATTTCGCATGTTCCTCCTGGGCGAGGCGATCGGCTTCGTGGCCTTTATGGCCGCCTGCGCGGTTCGCGTCGCTAAGGCGCTGCGAGATCCTCATGAGGTCGAAAGGTAAGTCGTGGAAATTTTTGAAAAGCTGCCTGATGAGATTAATCATCTGGTCAGCGAGTTCAGCTCCACCCCTGTCGTGGGCGATCTGAGCTGCGGCATCACGCAGTACTCGTTTTGGCTGATCGTCTCCACGATCGTGCTCCTGATCGTCCTGGCCGTGTTCAAGAAGAAGCAGACCCTGGTTCCCAAGGGCTTCTTCGTCAACGGTTTCGAGTACATCATCGAGTACGTCGAGAACGATATCGGCAAGGGCGTCGTGGGTGAGAACTGGAAGAAGCACTTCCCGTTCCTGTGCTCGCTTTTCCTGTTCATCCTGATCAATAACATGATCGGCCTGATCCCGGGAATGAAGCCCGGCACCGGTGCAATCGGCTCCACCGCCGCGCTCGCCATCTTCGCTTTCGTGTACTTCATCTACTACGGATGCAAGGCTCACGGCGTGATCGGCTACATCAAGAGCCTCGCCCCGCAGGGCGTGAGCTTCCCGATGAACGTGCTCGTGTGGGTCGTCGAGCTCTTCTCGACCTTCCTGCGCCTCATCACGCTCGCCGTCCGTCTGTTCTGCAACATGTTCGCAGGACACGTGGTCATGGGCTCGTTCGCCATCATGGCGAGCATGTTCATGCAGCCGCTGCTTCAGCAGGTTTCCGCGGCCCACGCCGTCGGCGCCCTGCCTTCGCTGGCCTGGCTTGCCATCCTCATCCTGATCTATGCGATCGAGCTTGTGGTCGGCGCCATCCAGGCTTACGTCTTCACGGTCCTTACCGCCGTGTATGTCTCCGAGGCAGAGGAGGTCGCGGAGGAGGAGTAGTCTTCCGTTCGTGCCTTAAAGGTAAGGCAATTCGTTAAACCGCCGGTGCCCGTACCCATGGAGCCCGGCAGTTATAAAAAGGTTATCCTGCGTGAAATAAGACACGCACGACAAAGGAGGAATCGTGGGAGTTATCGGTTACGGTCTCGGTGTTATCGGCGCTGGTCTTGCTATCGGCCTGTCTGCTCTGGGTGCTACGGGTGCTATGGCCCGTCAGCCTGAGGTCCAGGGCCGCGTGTTCACCGTCTTCATCATGGGCTCCGCTTTCGGCGAGGCTCTGGCTCTGATCGGCTTCGTTGTCGCGCTGATCGTTAAATAGCACGGAGCGTCAAGTATGAATCTTTCATCCCAGAAGAGCGCGATCGCACTCTCCGCGTCCGCGGCCGCGCTGCTCATGCCGGTTTCCGCGTTCGCCGAGGACGGCGCCGCCGGTGCGGACATCCTCATCCCTAAGATGGCGGAGTTCATCCCGGCGCTTATCGCCTTCCTGATTATCTGGATCGTGCTGGCCAAGGTCGCCCTGCCGGGCATCATGAAAACCATGGAGGAGCGCGGCAAGAAGATCGAGGAGAGCCTCGACGAGGCCGAGAAGACCAAGCAGGAGGCTATCGCCAAGCGCGCTGAGTCCGACTCGATCGTCACCGACGCCCGTCGTCAGGCTGCCGACATTGTTCTCGAGGCCCGTAAGGACGCCGAGTCCGAGCGCGCCCGTATCATCGAGGCCGCTCACAAGGAGGCCGAGGAGATCATCGCCAAGGCCCATACGACCGTCGAGGACGAGCGCAAGTCCATCTACGCCGGTGCCGCGAGTTCCATCGCCGACCTGTCCGTTGCCGTCGCCACCAAGATCGTGGGCGAGGCACTCGAGGACGAGGCCGAGCAGAAGAAGCTCATCGAGCGCTACATCCAGGAAGCAGGTAGCCTGAATGCCGACTAGCCGCTATCAGGACAAGGTGCTCGAGACCTACGCGCGCTCCCTTCTGGAAGCCGCTAAGGCCGAGAACCATGTGTTCGAGGACCTCGAGATGATCGAGCGTCTGGCTAGCGCCAGCCCTGAGATCATCGCCGTGCTCGACACCATGTCCAAGCGCGACCAGCTCGACCTTCTTCCCAAGGTGGCAGCTGCCTTTAAGTATGTTGCCGAGGAAGACGAGGATGTAGTGGGCGTGACCGTCACCACGGCGATCCCGCTCGACGACGAGCTGCGTCAAACCATCACTAAGAAATGCGAGCAGGACTTCGGCCGCAAGGTATTCCTTATCGAGCAGGTCGACCCGTCTATCGTGGGCGGCCTGGTGCTCGAGGCCCGCGGCGAGCGTCGTGACATTTCCGTCAAGACGCAGTTGCGCATCGCGCAGGAGACCCTCGCAAACTCTGCTAATTCGTACGGAGGTGAAGCCTAATGTCCGAAACCCTCAATGCCCAGGATATCGCCAAGAAACTGCAGGAGCAGCTCACGAGCCTCTCCGCGACGGTCGATACGCATGAGGTTTCAACGGTCGACGAGGTAGGCGACGGCATCGCGCGCGTCTCCGGCCTCAAGAGCGCCATGGCAGGCGAGCTTCTGGAGTTCAAGAGCTCCGATACCGGTGAGACCGTCTTCGGCCTTGCCCAGAACCTTGACCGTGACGAGGTCGGTGCCGTTCTGTTTGGTGCCGTCGACTCCATCAAGGAAGGCGACGAGTGCCGCACCACTGGCCGCATTATGGATATCCCTGTGAGCCGCGCCATGCTCGGCCGCGTCGTCAATCCGCTCGGCCAGCCCATCGACGGCCTGGGCGACATCGTCGCCACGCACCGTCGCCCCATCGAGTTCAAGGCCCCCGGCGTCATCGACCGTACCCCGGTGTGCGAGCCGG
>CABVAS010000080.1 GCA_902496375.1 uncultured Collinsella sp. | reverse complement strand
CGCCCATTGCCCAATATTCCCCACTGCTGCCTCCCGTAGGCTCAACCTGATCCAGCTCGACGCCTCCATCCCCGCCGGCGCAAAGATGTACTAGGGGGTTACGGCGTTTTACCAAACGCCGTAACCGCTCGACGCTGCGCGACGTCCTCTATCTGCGGCGTTGACTTGGTTGACACTTAGAACATCGATGTAGTCATTGGGGACGTTCTTAAACGACTACTCAATGGCTATTGCGCACATGGTTCGCATGACAGCCGTCTCTTTTATGTTTCCTTTAGCCGTCGCTGTCTAGGATGGGGGTTAGTCGATAGGAAGGGAGCACCGGGATGGACGACGCGAGCGAGCGCGCAATCGAAGAGGACATGCTCGATCAGTTCAACTACTTTGATGATGAGGACGAGGAGCTGATCGACCGTCGCGAGCCAGCGCCGCTTGATTCCTTTGATCTGGTCGATGAAGAGCCCGACGAGGACGAGGGCGAATCGGCGGAGCCCTCACAGCCTTCGCGCCTTAACTCGCTGCTTTCGAGAGCCCCCATGCACCACGGCGTTCGTGCCGGCGCGCTCCATATGAAAACTGACTGGCACCAGATCGTGACGGCAGGCGATGAGCTTGCCGTCGATGCGCCGCTCACCGATAAATCATCCATCATCTGCCGCACCGGCATGCTTATGCTGGCAAGCGGAACGGGTGCCTGGCGCGTGCGCGATACCATGAATCGTGTTGCCGCCGTACTCGGTGTCACCATCCACGTTGACTTAAGTCTTCTGTCGTTTGAGTGCACCTGCATCGAAGATGGTCACTGCTTTAATGAGGTCGTCAGCTTGCCCACAACGGGCGTCAATACCCATCGCATTTGGATGATGGAGAGTTTCCTCAAGGAAATCGAGACCTATGGTCGTCGCTTCACGGTGCACGAGTATCACGAGATGCTCAAGACCGTTGAGAGTTCAAAACCTGATTACGCGCCTTGGCAACAGGGCCTTGCGGCGGCCTGCGCCTGTGGCGCCTTCGTTTTTTTGCTCGGCGGCGGCCCTATCGAGATGGCCTGCGCGTTCGTGGGCGCGGGTGTCGGCAACTTTGCCCGCTCCCATATTCTCAAGCAAGGCCTTGGTCAGTTCAGCGCGCTGACGACCGGCGTTGCGCTCGCTTGCGTTTCGTATCTGCTGGCATTGCTCGGCCTTGGCCAGGTCATACCGGGGGCAATGTCGCACCAAGAAGGCTATATCGGCGCCATGCTCTTTGTGATTCCCGGCTTTCCACTCATTACGGCAGGCCTCGACATCGCTAAGCTCGACATGCGAAGCGGTATCGAGCGCCTTTCATATGCCGTATCGATTATTGTGATGGCGACCCTCGTAGGTTGGATGGTTGCCGAGTGTGTTGGCCTGGCGCCGGACGACTTTGCCCCACTGGGCCTTTCGCCGCTTGCCCTTACGCTCCTGCGCGTGGTGATGAGCTTCGTTGGCGTATTCGGCTTCTCGGTGATGTTCAACAGCCCGGTAAAGATGGCCGCGGCAGCTGGGTTGATCGGCGCCGTGTCCAATACCCTGCGTCTGACCCTTGTCGATGCGCCGACGATGATTCCCTTCCTGGGCCTCAGCACGGGAATGCCTCCCGAGGCAGCAGCGTTTATCGGCGCGCTGATATCGGGGCTGCTCGCAAGCTTGGCTGAAGTCAAGCTCACCTACCCGCGCATCGCCCTCACGGTGCCTTCGATTGTCATTATGGTGCCGGGCTTGTATCTGTATCGCTCGATGTATTACATGTGCACCTTCGACACGGTCAATATGCTCGGCTGGTTTGTGCGCGCAGTGCTCATCGTAGCGTTTCTGCCCGTTGGACTGGGTGTGGCGCGTACGCTCACCGACCCTCGTTGGCGCCACACCAGCTAATTGGTACAAGGGGGACAGGTTACTTTGCACCAAATGAGTTGCGGTGAAATAGGGACTGAATTGCTGCTTAAAGGGTCAAAACAGTCCGTATTCCACCGCAACTTATGGGGTCGGGGGATTATCGGTGCCCTGCATCTTCATAAACTCAACGCTTACGAAGCGCATGCGTTTCGTGCTAGGCTGGTTCCACCACATAAGTAGTCGCAGACGCGCGTACCACGGGCGGGCGAGATGAAGTTCCAACAGCTCCATCTTGCCCGCCCGTTTTTGTTGCGTGGCGCCGCGGTACAACACAGAGAGGAATCTGCCCTTTATGCCTATCAACAAACGAGAGAGCCTGCTGTTCACCTTTATCATGTGCTTTTGCATGGTGCTCTGGATGAGCATCTACAACGTTGCCCTGCAGCACGGGGCCATCAACGGCGAGGTCGTTGCCACTGCGTGGCTCGGCTTCCCCGTTGCCTACATTTTTGCCATGTGCTGCGACTGGTTCGTCGCCAGCCCGCTCGCCAAGGGTTTCGCCTTTAAGTACTTGGTCACGCCGGGCAAGAGCTCGCCACTTGCCATGACGCTCGCCGTCAGCTCCTGCATGGTCGTTCCCATGGTCATCATCATGTCGCTGTACGGTGCCTGTGAGGGTCTGACGCACATGCCCGGCGGCATCCTTGCGAACCTGTATTCCGTGCTCGCGATCTGGATGATCAACATCCCGCATAATTTTGTGATGGCGCTGCCGTGGAACCTTTTGGTAGCCGGTCCGATTTCCCGCTTCGTCTTCCGTCGCGCCTTCCCTGTGGGGACGGTTTTCGAGGAGGAGCATGCCGAGCTCTTGGAGCAGGCTATGGCTCCTGAGTGCGAGTAGCTCGCTTAGGGATCTGCTGAGCGCGGGCGACTTGCTTGGTTGGAGCCCTAAGCGTGGATAGCTCTCTCGGCGACATCGCGGGCGTGAGCGGTGCACATGACCGGAGGGCCCGTGCTGCTCCGTTGCCCGACGTGCTAGCGCGCAGAACAATCTGTTGGTGCATTCGGCGGCTGCTGAAGCGTTTCGGCAGCCGCTTTTTATACGGAGTTTAAATACAACAGTCTGTTGTATTACGTAGAGTGGTATATCTCTAGCGGGAAAAATGCGAGAGACGGAGCATTATGGCGTTGCTAGTAGGACTGGACGTAGGGTCGACGACGACCAAAGTTTACGCGATGCACGAGGATATGACCGAGGCGTGGTGGGGATATCGCCGCCACGGGGCGTGTCAGACAGCGAGCGTGCGCGCCATGCTCGGCGAGCTCGCCGAGCGCTTTCCCCATGAGTCACTGCGCGTTGCGGTGACCGGCTCGGGTGCGCGCGATATCGCGACCGCGCTGGGCGCCTCGTACGTTCAGGAGGTGGTCGCCAACGCGCTCGCGATCAGCAGGTTCTATCCGCAGACGCGCTGCGCCATCGAGCTGGGCGGCCAAGACGCCAAGATGATCTTCTTCCGCACCAACGATAAGGGAGACATCGAGGTTGCCGACATGCGCATGAACGGCTCGTGCGCAGGCGGTACCGGTGCATTTATCGACGAGATGGCAAAGCTCATGGGGGTCGGCACCGAATCGGGCGAGTTCGAGCAGCTCGCAAGCCGGGGAACGACCGTCCACGAGGTCTCGGGCCGCTGCGGCGTGTACGCAAAGACCGATATCCAGCCGCTGCTCAACGAGGGCATTCCTACCACCGACCTGGCGCTTTCGGCGCTTCACGCGGTCGCCCGCCAAACGATCGGCGGTCTGGCCCAGGGTATCGACATCGAGCCGCCGGTAATCTTCGAGGGCGGTACGCTCGCCTACAACCCCACACTGGTCCGCGTGTTCCGGGAGCAACTGAATCTATCGGACGATCAGGTTATCGTCCCGCGCGATCCGCAGATCATGGTCGCGCGCGGTGCCGCCCTGTCGCTGACCGACATGTTCGCATCGTCCCAACCGATCGACCTTCCCGACGCTTTTGTCCGGCTGGATAAGCTCGAGACGGTCGCGCCCGCAAGCGGGGAGGGACGTCTTGCCCAGCCCTTTTTTGCCACACCTGCCGAGCAGGCGGATTTTACGGCACGCCATGGCAAAGAGACGCCGGCAAAGGGTCCGGATGCGTATGCGCCCGGAGAGACGGTGCGTGTGGCGCTCGGTATCGATTCGGGGAGCACGACGACCAAGTTCGCCCTGGTCGATGAGGCGGGTGAGCTTGTCGATTCGTTCTACGCGTCTAATAACGGCAGACCGCTCGACGTCGCCCAACAGGGTCTTGTCAGCTTGAAGAACCGCTGGGAGACAGCGGGAGTCACGCTTGCGATCGATGCCGTGGGCACCACGGGATACGGCGAGGAGCTTTTCGCGCGCGCGTTCCACGCCGACTACCATACGGTCGAGACGGTCGCGCACGCCCGTGCCGCGTGCGCATGCGTTCCCGATGCGACCTTCGTGCTCGACATCGGCGGACAGGATATGAAGGCCATCTGGCTCAACCACGGCGTGCTGACCGATATCGTCGTCAACGAGGCGTGCTCTGCGGGCTGCGGCTCGTTCCTCGAGGGTTTTGCCAAAAACCTCGGAATAGCCGTTGAGGATATCGCGACCGAGGCATTTTCGTCCAAAGCCCCCGCCGTTCTCGGCAGCCGCTGCACGGTGTTCATGAACAGCAGCGTCGTTTCCGAGCAGCGGCGCGGTAAGGGTCCGGGCGACATCATGGCCGGTCTCTGCCGTTCGATTATCGAGAACGTGTTCACCAAGGTCATTCGCGTTTCAAATCTCAACCGTCTGGGCGACAAAGTCGTCGTCCAGGGCGGCACGTTCCGAAACGACGCGGTGCTGCGCGCATTCGAGCAGTATCTGGGCAAACCCGTCACGCGTGCGCCCCACCCGGGGCTGATGGGCGCTATCGGTATCGCCCTGCTCGCGCGCGAGGAATGCCGCAAGGGCGACGCCGGCACGTCGTTTATCGGGCTCGATGCCGTGGAGCGCTTCGAGCATCGCGAGTTCGGCGGCGTTACCTGCCGTCGGTGCAACAACCGCTGCCAGCGCGCGGTCGTGGCATTTGGCGACGGCTCGCTTTACGTCACGGGCAATCGCTGCCCGCGCGGCGGCGCCATCTCATGGGATGAGCTCGTGCGCGAGGTTCCCGCGGCGGAGGAGCTGCGTCCGCAGGGTGCTTGCGAGGCACAGGCACCCGGCACGGGGCGCGACCGGACCGCGGCTGCCCCCAATCTCTTTGTCGACCGCGAGAAGCTGCTGTTCGAGTCGTACCCCACGGTTCCCGTCTGCGGGGGGCGCGATGTCACGATCGGCATTCCCCGTGTGCTCGAGTTCTGGGACACCATGCCGTTCTGGTCGACGTTCTTCAGCACGCTCGGCTTTAAGGTGCGCGTCTCGGGACGCAGCACCAAGGCGATGTACGAGCGCGGTCTGGCGCACGTCACATCCGACACCGTGTGCTTCCCGGCCAAGCTCGTCCACGGGCACATCCGCAATCTCGTCGACGCCGGCGTCGACCGCATCTTCATGCCCATCATCACGACGGTGCCCACCGAAAACACCGCCTCTACCAGCGAGTGGATGTGCGCCGTCGTAAAGGGATACCCCTACGTGATGCGCAATTCCGATAACCCGGAGGAGCGTTTCGGCGTTCCGTTCGATACGCCGCTGTTCCACTGGTACGACGAGGGCGACCGAAACCGCCAGCTCAAGGCGTGGTGCAAGGAGACCTTCGATATCGATGCCGACCTGGTTGCCAAGGCGACCGAGCAGGCGGACCGCGCGCAGGAGACGTTTGAGAACCAGCTGCAGCTGCGCGGCAGGCAGGTGCTCGAGAACGTGCGCGAGGACGGCGGCTACGCGGTGGTGATCGCTTCGCGCCCGTACCACAACGACCCGCTGGTCAACCACGGGCTGCCCAAGCTCTTCTCTGAGCGCGGCATCCCCGTGCTGACGCCCGATGCGGTGCCGGGGGTCTGCAACGTCGATCTTTCCAACAGCCGCATCGACATCGTGAACAACTACCATGCGCGCATGCTGTCGTGCGCGGTCATCGTCGCATCGACGCCCGAGCTCGAGCTCGTGCAGATGGGCAGCTTCGGCTGCGGCCACGATGCGTATCTCACCGACGAGATCGCGCGCATGATGGGCGAGATGGGCTCCAAGGTTCCGATGATGATCAAGCTCGATGAGAGCGACGTCGCCGGTCCCATGGGCATTCGCGTGCGTTCGTTTATCGAGTCGGTCAACCGTCGTCGCGCGGAGGAGCGTGCCGAGGGCGCCCGGGTGCACGCGGTCCATCCGCTCGACGACCCGTATAAGGTCAAGTACACCAAGCGCGACCGGCACGACAAGATCGCGCTGGTCCCCAACACCTCCCATGCGTTCTGCAGGCTCATGACCGCGGCGATGCGCAATCAGGGCGTGCGCGCCGAGGCCCTTGATATCGGGCGCGAGGATGCCATCCGCCTGGGCAAACGCTATGTGCACAACGACATCTGCTTCCCCGCGCAAATCGTGATCGGCGAGGCGCTCGCGGCACTCGAGAGCGGTAAGTACGACCCGCACGACGTCGCCGTGGTGACTGGCAAGTATATCGGCGACTGCCGCCTGACGCACTACATGCCCCTGCTGCGCCGCGCGCTCGACGACGCGGGATACGACTATGTCCCGGTGCTCACCAACGACGACGTCGATGCCCACAATGCGCATCCGGGCTTCAAGCTCGGCCTTGGCCCGAGCATCCAGATCGCCTACGGTCTTCCCATGATCGATGCCCTCGAGGCCATGCTTAGGCGCATCCGTCCCTACGAGCTCGAGAAGGGCGCGGCGGACGCTGCGTTCGACCGCGCGCTCGATGAGGTTATCGAGGGCATGGAGCGCTCCGGGCTGAGAGGCCAGGCGACGGGCTTCAAACGCGCGCTTGCGATCATGGACGCCGTTCCGTACGACCGCTCGAACCCGCATCCGACCGTTCTCATCGTGGGCGAGTACCTGCTCAATTTCCATCTCGGCGCCAACCACGAGATCGAGCGCTACCTCGAGGACAACGGGCTCGAGGTCATCGAGGCGCGCATGACCGACGTGATCCGCAAGACCTATTTCTACAAGCATGCGCAGTCGCGCGAGTTCCACGTCGACCTGTCGCTGCCCGAAAAGGCCTGGTACGCCACGGCGGACAACCTGTTCGAGCTCGCGCACGACCGTTGCGACCGCCTGGGCGCGGCGAGCCCGCT